>JAFSBJ010000069.1 GCA_017437345.1 Clostridia bacterium
AATTTTTGAAATCAACACCGGTGCCATACAGCGTGGCTACAGAAAAACGCCATATCCTTCAGAGGATATTCTTAAGATGATAAAAAATGCCGGCGGAAAAATTATGATAAACAGCGATTGCCATAATACCGATGGTATCGACTGTGAATTTGATGCAGCATATGAGTATGCTTATAAATGCGGATTTAAAAAATCTGATATAGTAGGGGGAAACAAATGAAAAAAAGAAGTTTAGCTCTGTTCACACTTTTATTCATCTTTGTTTTAAACAGCTTTGCTATGTCCGTAACAGCCACCAATTCAATGGCGGAAATGCAGGCAGAATATGAACAAATGAAAGCTGTTGTGGAAGAAAAAATGTCTGCCGCAACCATAAAAGACGAAAGTCCTGCAACAGCAGGAAATTCAGAGCTTTCGGAAGATTCAAAAATGATAATATATGTCTATGAAAAGCTTTCTGAAGATGATATGCTCGACATTGCCACATATGCCGCCGCAGATGAAAACGCAGAAATCTGGCTTTACCCTTTAAGGGGAAAAACCGCTAAAATGAAAATTGAGGCAAACAATGAGTGCAGTAAAAAGCTTTTCGGAGAATATCTTGGAAGTGATACCGCAGCATATAAAGATGAAGATATACTGCAGGAAGCCTGCGATAAGCTTAATTCTTCAAGTGCATCAAAAAAGATTCTATGTGTTGAAATTGATGTTAATGTAAATGGAGAACCTCAAAGAGCAAAATATCATCTTGATTATCTTGAAGAAATGAGAATAAATAATCCTGATATACACTATATGTTTGAAACAGGATATATGATAAGTCAGGATGTATATAAAGATTTTTTGTTTCGTTTAGAACCGCTTGGATACGAGCAAATAGGAAATTATACTGCATCATATGAAAGAGAAAAAGGCACACTAACAATCCAAAAAGGAAAAGCAGATAAAAATATCCTTGTTGTTGCTAAGTCTTCAAAAGCAGAACTTCTACATATCGGTGGCTACCTTGCCACAACTGAAACAATTCAGAAATACGCATCAAAGAGCAAGGTAAAAGGAGTCAGCCTTGCCTACAATAAAATGGATATCTCGCGTAGCACAAGTCCAAAGAATGTTGCCATAGCTCTTTTCACAATTAATGACGAGGTTGGAAGCACAGCAAGTGACGAGTTTCGTTTTATGGTGAAAAATGCCGAAAGCGTATCTGTTTATACCAAATCCACCCCCGGCGGCGGAAAAGCAGGTGCTAAAGTAAGCTATAATCAAACAAAAGACAATGAAGTTGAAAACCTGTATGCACCTGAACCAACTCCCCAAGAGGAAGAAGAGGATAAAAGTATTTTCGGTTCCGAAAAAAGAACATTTTCAATTAATGCGGGAAATCCTGTTCAGAAAAAATCATCAGGATTTTTTGACACAGTAAAGAAAATAATTTCGGGGATTTTCTCTGTTATTTTTAAGCTTATTAAAATAGCGATTCTTATTTTAATCGGTCTTTTAATATTCCATAAAAAATTCAGAGGTAATTTCTTTGCTTGGCTTTTCTCAACAAAATACGGGCCAAAAATCCAGACAATATATGAAAAAATCAGCGATTTTATAGCTTCGTTTTTTGTTGCCGGAAAGAAACTCAAAGGCAATGCAAGCCTTCAGGGAAAATTTGTTTTCATATCCCATGCAAGCATAGATATGAGAAAGCAGGGAAGTCCTGTTGCAGCGCTTGTCTCCGAGCTTGAATCCATGGGTGTTGCCTGCTGGACAGCAGAAAAAGGAATAGAAGCCGGCGAGGATTACAACGAAATTCTTCCTGTAGCTATAAAAAAATGTGAAATGATGCTGTTCTTTGTTTCTCCTGTCTCAATAAATTCAGAAGAAGTTGAGTCTGAGATTATTGCAGCAAAACGAGAAAAGAAAAAACTCATTCCCATTAAGATAAATGATTTTGATCTTTTCGCAAATGAAAAATGGCAACATCTTCTCTCGCAGTATCAGGTGACAGATTTGTTTACCTCAAATCTTGAAGAAGTAAAGAAAATGGCGGAAAAAATAAAAAAGATTTTTGATGCGAAATAATTAAAAAATGTGATTTCGTTTGAAATCACATTTTTTTGGCTCTTTGTCAATGGTTGGGGTTAAAATTGAATAATGGAATTTTTTATGGCAGTTGCAGTTTATGCAGCTGCCTTTCCAATGTTTGATTTTTTACATTCCCTTTTTTGTGTCAAATATGCAAAATTTATAAAATAAGTTTTGTTTTTAATCAGTTTTTAACATAGAATTCCTTTTGCTTTAGTGATATAATTATATCATAAACAAAAAGGGGATGTTATAAAAATGAACGAAAGTTCTTTTGTAAAAAAAGAAAAGAATCGACTATAAGTGGGTTATTGTGGCCTTATCTTTTCTTATGGTAATGGTACGTCTTGGCTTTTGCAGTTCACCAAAAAGCCTTTTTATATCACCGGTAACGAAAGCTCTTGGAATTGACAGAGGTCTTTTCTCAATTAACGATAGCATGCGTTTTATTTCAACAGCTGTCATCAATATTTTCTTTGGCGCTTTTATAAAGCGTTTCGGAGCAAAGAAACTCATATGCGCAGGCTTTATCTGCCTTATTTCTTCTCAGCTCATTTATTCATTTGCCACAAATGTTTTTGTTTTCTACATAGGCGGAGTTCTTTTGGGCCTTGGTCTTTCCTGGACAACAACCACAATGGTTGGCTCAATAGTAAACAAATGGTGCAGAGAAAGCAAAGGCACAATCATGGGCGCAGTTCTTGCAGCCAATGGAGTTGGAGGTGCCATTGCGATACAGGTCATAACTCCCATAATAGAATCAGGAGACTTTGGCTACCGCACAGCCTATAGATGTGTTGCAGTTATTCTTGCTGTAGTATGCACAGTGATAATGCTTTTCTTTAAAAACAGTTCCAAGAATTCCGCTAATGAAAAAACCGATGTTTCAAAGAAAGAATCCCGTGGTCATGATTGGACGGGTATATCCTATAGTGATGCTGTAAAAATGCCTTATTTCTATTTTACTCTTGTGTGTATTTTTCTAACAGGTTTAACCCTTCAGTCCGTAACCGGTGTTTCAGCAGCTCATATGAAAGATATTGGTCTTGATCCTGCCTATGTGGGAACAGTTCTGAGTATCCATTCTTTAGTACTTGCGGGATTTAAGTTTTTAACAGGATTTATGTATGATAAATTTGGACTCAGAACAACAGTTAATGTTTGTTCTGTCACAGCAGTAATTGTTATGCTTCTTTTATCTATGCTTACAAATTCTTTAATCGGTAAGATTTTTGCTATGATCTATGGAATATTTTCATCTCTTGCTCTTCCTCTTTAAACAATTATGATTCCGATTTATGCAGGTGATCTTTTTGGTCAGAAATCCTTCAATAAAATCCTTGGAATATTTGTTTCTGTCAACACAGCCGATTATGCAGTAGGGACACCTATGATAAATCTTGTTTTTGATAAATTCGGAACCTATAATCCCGGCTTTATCCTCTGTGCAGTTTTAATGATAGGCATAATAATAGCTATGCAATTTATTATTAGCAGAGCACATTTCTATCAGAAAAAAGCTCAGGAAAATGAAGAATAATATCTTAGACCGCAAACATCTTAAGTTGCGGTCTTTTCTTTCATTTACGCTATCTTGAAAAATGTTATTTTATGTGATATATTATGAGATATAAATAATAGGTGGTGATTCCAATAAAAACTCTTGTCGAACTTGTGGACGGATGCCAGATAGAAAATGTAGTAGCCGGTCTGAAATTCAAACCCGAAAAAATAATTTACATAGGTTTTAAACATACACTCACCGATGAAAATAAAAGTGCAATAGAGAC
>JAFSBJ010000070.1 GCA_017437345.1 Clostridia bacterium
GCAAAAAACCTTTTCAGCTTTTTGGTTTCCTTCATTCCAAATGGAATGAAACGGTCTCCTTCGCGCCTGCTTCGTATTGTAAGTTGATGACTACTAAGAATATCAGCATCAATATAAAGTGCATTAATATCATCAGGGGTATACTCTTTACAGAATGAACTTTTTAAAAACATTCCTGGGTAGTATTCTAATTTTTCGCCAATGTTGTAGCTATTATATTCAAATCCGATATGTTTTGTTATTCGTTTCTTCAATAGGATTTTATCATATGAAACAACAGCATCAATGCCATCAGGCATATTATACACTCGTCCGGAAGAATTTGCGTTGCAAATAATATCTATATGATTTGAAGATATTGATTCGCAGTTCCCTTTGAGCATTTCAAAGGATTGCATAATGATTCTGCCTTTTATTGAAATGTGCTGTTTATTTAAAACATTTTTATCTATAATGACATTTTCACCGTCAAAACTTATACAATGCAGAGATTTTGCATATTCATTCAAAAAAGCTTCATCGTTTATTAAATTTAAACTGTTAAAATACATTGTTTTAACAACCGATGAATTAATCTCCGACATATCTTTCAAAATAGTATTTCTTATTTTATTTCTTGTGTAAATATCAGAAGAATTGGTGCTGTCAATACAAAACAGTTGGTTACGCTGTTTTAAAAATAACTCAATTTCATCTCTGGTTACTTCGATAATCGGCCTTATAATATTTTTATTTACAGGTTTAATACCACATAGACCATTGAGCGAAGCACCTCTTATCATATTATGAATAATCGTTTCAACTGAGTCGTTCATATTATGGGCAACAGCAATTTTATGTATACCGTTTTTAGCACAAATTTCATTAAAAAATCTATACCTTTCATTTCTGCCGGCAGTTTCCTCGGAAATCTTATTTACTCGTGAAATTTCAGGAATGTCTACTGTTTTGAAAAAAATGGTTATGTTATTGTTTTCACAAAATTCTCTAACAAAATTTTCATCTCTGAGAGCCTCATCACCGCGAATACCATGATTAAGATGAGCTGCATATAACTTGAATTCTATCTTTTTGCTAAGCTCAACAAGAGATAAAATCAAAAACAAAGAATCTGCTCCACCGGAAAAACCGACTAAAACGCTATCTCCATCATTTATCATATTATATTTACTAACTGTGTTACACACTTTATCCGTTATTGAATTCATGAAGTTTCTCCTCAACGGTTTGGCTCAAGATTCATAAATTTTGTAACTTCTCCGCGCCAGCCAAGCTCAATTGTACCAACACTGCCATTACGGAATTTAGCAATAATACATTCACAAACATTTTGATTTTCGTTACCGGGGTTATAATATCCATCTCGATATAGAAACATAACCATATCTGCATCCTGCTCAATAGAACCTGAATCTCTGAGGTCACTAAGCATAGGACGATGGTCTGTTCTTTGCTCAGGTGCACGACTAAGCTGTGACAAGCATATAACAGGAACATTAAGTTCTTTAGCCATTATTTTTAAAAGTCTGCTGTTTTCGCCAACTTCATTCTGACGACTTTCTCTGGAATTTCCTTGAATCAGCTGGAGATAATCTATAACAACAAGACCAAGCTGGCCTTTTAATTTGAGTCTTCTGCATTTTGCTTTGATTTCAGAAACAGTTATGCCTGCCGTGTCATCAATAAAAATAGGAGCCTGAGAAAGTTCATTTATTGTTGAAGCAAGATTTGCCATATCTTCATGATCAACATCAGCATGTTTCATTTTTTCGTTTGAAATCATTGCCTCAGCGCATAGTATTCTGTTTGTGAGCTGCTCTTTGCTCATTTCCAAGCTGAATATAGCAACAGGAACATTTCCCCGCATTGCGGCATTTGTGGCGATATTAAGAGCAAAGCTTGTTTTTCCCATGGCAGGTCTTGCTGCAATAAGAATTAAATCAGAAGGTTGAAAACCGGTTGTTTTCATATCAAGAAGTTTAAATCCTGTTGGCACACCTGTAATTTTGTTTTTATTTTGAAACATTTCTTCAAGATTTGCAAGGTTATCAGCAAGAACTTCTTTTATATGGGTTAAATCACCGGTAGTTTTATTCTGAAGAATATCGTATATTTTACTTTCAGCAATTCCTAAAATAACAGAAATATCATCTTTTTGCTCATAACAAATTGAAGCTATATCTCCACCGGCATTTATAAGCTTTCTGAGAATCGCCTTATCTTTTATAATTTTAATATGATATTTTAGATTCGATGTGGTGGAAACCATTAATCTTATTTTAGTAAGGTATTCAATTCCTCCGACAACATCAAAATTAATTCCAAGCTGACTTTTTAATGTGATAAAATCAATAGGTTCTGCTCTGTTTGATATTTCTATCATTGCACTGTATATAAGACGATTGCGTTCAAAATAGAACTCATCGCTTTTCAGGCTGCTTAATATGTCAGCCATACAATTGTTATCAAATATTACAGTTCCAAGCACATATTGCTCAGCTTCAAGATTGCAGGGCATACTGTTTAAATTTTCGGTAGCCACGCCACATTTCCCCTTTATTCACTAATTACATTAACTGTTAATTTTCCAACAATACCTGGATATAATTTGATGTCTATTGTGCAAACACCGGTATTCTTTATTCCGTCGGGTAAAACAAATTTTTTCTTGTCGATATCAATATCAAAATCTGCTTTTAATTTTGCAGAAATCTCTTTGCTGGTTATTGAACCAAAAAGCTTTCCGTTGTCGCCACCTTTTGCAGATATGGTGAGTTTAACATCCTTAATCTTGTCGCGGATAGCTTCAGCGTGTTCAATTTCCTGCTGCTTTTTAAACTCCTGTGAATCTTTCTTTCCTTTGTAATCGTTGATATTGGCTGCTGTAGCTTCTATTGCGTAACCTTTTGGTATAAGAAAATTCTTTGCATATCCATCACTGATATTTTTTTCTTCTCCAACTTTTCCCTGACCTTTGAGATCTTTAATAAATATAACTTTCATAATGTTATTCTCCTTTTTATTCAAGATAGTTATCAATTATGCCTTTGAGATTGTCAACAACTTCTTCCATCGTTGAACCTTCAATCTGAGCTCCGGCTATGGTCATATGACCGCCGCCGCCGAGCTTTTCGGTTATAACCTGAACATTTATATCACCAAATGACCGGGCGCTGATTATAATTTTATCACCCATATCACATACAACAAAAGACGAGGTTATATTTGATACATTAAGCAGTTCATCTGCCGCTTGCGCAACGATTGTCTGCATATCATTGTCATTTTTAACACATGTTGCAATTGCAACCTTTCCTTTATATGTTGAAGCATTTTCAATAATTGCCCATTTTTTAACAAAAGCATTTAAATCAACCTGAAAAAGTTTTTTAACTTCTATAGTATCTACACCCATTCGCTTAAGATAAGAAGCTGCCTCAAATGTTCTGACACCGGTTTTGAATGTGAAGTTTTTGGTATCCATAAATATTCCGGCATACATTGCTTCAGCCTCTGCTTTACCAAGCTTAACACCATCAATATACTGCAATATTTCGGTTATAAGCTCACTTGCAGATGATGCATATGGCTCGTGATATGTCAAAAGAGCATTCTGAATAAAATCAGTACTTTTTCTATGGTGGTCAATAACAATAATCCTATTACTAACATCAAGTAGTGCAGGTTCTTCAACCAGTGAATGTTTTTGAGTGTCTACAACAAAAAGCAGAGTATCGGGTGTTATAAATTCATTTGCATATGCTTTGCTGACAAATATATCTTCAAAGCCATCGCTATATTTTTCAATAAACCTTTCAACAGTCTGATTATAGGTATCCATAAGGATTTTTGCATTTTTCCCCAAAGATGTTATAATGGAATATAACCCAAGTGCAGAACCAAGAACATCAACATCTGCATATTTATGTCCCATAATGATAATCTGTTCAGATTCTGTTATCATTTCTCTGATTGCCTGAGATACAACTCTTGCCTTTACTCTTGTTCTTTTTTCAAATTCTTTTGTTTTTCCACCATAAAATCTATACTGCTCGTTATCTTTAATAACGACCTGGTCACCGCCTCGTCCCAAAGCCATATCCAGCGCTGAATAGGCATAATTATCATTCTGGACAAGAGAGTCTCCGTCCGTTCCTATCCCGACACTGAGAGTAGGGGCGACTTTATTGCCTGAAAGTATTGTTTTAAAGTTTTCTGCAAAAGAAAAATTATCCTCAATCAGTTTATCAAGATAAGCTTTCTGTATATATAGCAAAAATCTGTCTTTTTCATATTTTTTAATAATCCCGTTTGCATTTTGAGAAAGTTTGTTAAGTGTATCTTCAATTGCGGCAGTAAGCATTGGCTTATCTGCAACCGGTGTGCTTTGCATAACATCATCATAGTTATCAATAACAATTATACAGCTTACAAATGCCTCAGAATAGTATTTCTTCGACAAAAGTTCAAATTCGGTATTATCATACCAGTATAGAGCGATATAATAGTTGTCTTCTGATTTATTATCTGATGTTGATGTGTTTAAAATATTTCCCAGAATCTTATATGAACGACCATTATGAGTTGTTTTAAAAACAAGCTTTAATCCTTCTTCGGAATTATCTGAATCGAAGGAATTAATATCAAAGTTTTTAATGTAATCTGTTATCGGCAGTTTATATACATTATTTGATTCTGCCAATTTCATAAATGGTTCATTGCTCCATACAATAACACCATCTCTTTTGACAATTGATATGGGAATTGAAGAATGTGTAAGAGCGTTATAAGCTTTATCGTCAACATTAATATCAAGATTTCTGATATATTTAAACAGCTTGCTGCGTCGTCTGTGTTTATTTGCGGTATATATTGCAAATAATGCCAAAAATGCCGCAAATTCAATAATTGCAGCTTTATAATCATACAAGCAGGTTATAATCGAAAAAACAAAAATGATCCATAAGTAGTAGCTCACATTAAGGGATACCATTTTTAAAAAGCGTTTAAAATCATCCACTATTAATAACCTCCATTTCTCATAAATATCGCAATCTAAAATATATTAAATAATTATATCACTAAATTAAAAAATTTACAAGTTTATTAACATATTTTTTTTAGTTTTTTAAATAGATGAATAAAAGCAATAAAACATGCAAATAATATTTGCGGAGATGATAATAATGATTGATAAAGCAGCACTGATAATTGTTATAATCGGAGCTATAAACTGGGCTTTTATAGGACTTTTCGGTATAGACCTCGTAGCAACACTTTTTGGTGGGCAACTATCCATAGCCTCAAGAGTTATATATACTCTTGTCGGAATTGCAGGGCTGTGGTCAATTTCAATTCTGTTTAAAAGACTAGTTCCCAGAAATGACTGATTTTTCGATAAAAAACACTATACGATGCTATAGTGTTTTTTATTATTGCTTTTCATTTAAAAAAATGGTAGAATACCTTGAGGAGGGATGTAACATGTATTTAGTTAGAAGTATTAATGAAGAAGAGAAAGAATATATTACAATAACGGATTATTGTAATACAGGTAACGATTACAAGCCAAAGGTTGTTTTCAATCTTACATACAGCGATTCGGGATTTCATATTCATTTTGATGTTTACGAATCAAACCCAAGAGCTAACTACACTGAGAATTTTTCTCCTGTTTGCCGGGATAGCTGTGTAGAATGGTTTATTAATTTTGACCCTGCTATATGTGACAGATATTTTAAC
>JAFSBJ010000071.1 GCA_017437345.1 Clostridia bacterium
CATCTCATAGGTTTTTTCAAGAAGCTCTGCAGGGGTATGGGGAATATTATATTCCTTCACCACATACTCACACACCTCTTCGCTTGTTAAAAGGCGAACATCATCACGAATACTTGGCCTTGGCTCCTTGCCAAAGCTCCTTACAAGATTAGGGGAATATGTTTCGTAATATGGCATAGTGTCGGTAAGGGTGCCATCAAGGTCGAAAATAAAACCCTTGGCTGATGAAATTATTCTTTCATAATATGAATATTTGCATCCGCACCAGGCCTGACGATACATACCTACTTCCTGAGATATTTCGCAGGAGCGCTTGTAGCCATCCTTCTTTTTAAAATCATTATAAAGAAAGCTTACGCCATATTCTTTTGAAAGGCTCTCGCCTATGGTGTTGAGCCTTTTTGCATCCTTTAAAGGACTGACGGAAAGAGTGCTTGCAAAATAGTCAAACCCATGGGCTTTGGCATACTCCGCAGTTTTTTTAAGGCGAAGGTGATAGCAAAGGGTGCATCTTGCGCCACATTCTGCATCGGTTTCGCGCCCCTTTATGGCATTTAAGAATTCTTCCTCATTATAATCTTCGCATATGACATCTATGTCATATGAAGAAAAATACTCTCTGCAAAACTTTTCCTGTTCCTCTGAGCGCTTTGCATATTCGTCTTTGGGGAAAATATTGGGGTTATAATAGTAGACAGTTATGCTGAAATACTTTATCAAAAGCTCAATTACAGAGCTCGAACAAGGCGCACAGCAGCTATGAAGCAAGAGAGTTGGCTTTTTCGGAAGTGCTGACACCTTTTTTATTTCATTTTCAAAAAGACTGTAGTAATTTATTTTTTCCACTTAAAATACCTCTATTTCAAAACTTTTCTGAATGAAGATATATATTTACTTATAAAGCTTAAAACAACAAGCTGTATTGCCATGCTTATAAGAGCTGAAACAGCGCGCATAATAACAAGATTATTAAAGCTCATTTTCATAAGAGGCATTAAAAGATAGCTTGTGAGACAAAGATTTAAAACAACAATATGGAAGATGACGCAAAGAATGATTCTGAGCATCGTTTTGAAGCCCTGCCACGAACCCATGCCAAAAAACACAAGACCATAGGTGAAGCCATAGAGAAACTCGACCATTGTTATTTGCGGAAGAAACATTCCCCCGACGGGATTCACCATAAATGCAATTATATCGGAAAGTGCGCCAACGATTCCACCCCATATGGGGCCAAAAATAGCAGCTGTAACAAAGACAGAAATAAACTTCAGGGATATTTTTATTCCGGAGCCTATTCTCACGGTGCCATAGATTGCAAGAAGAACACTTATTGCAATAAGCAGAGCAAGAACGCAAATATCTTTTGCGCTGCTTATCCGGGCATAAGGCTTAACCCCGAAGCAGGAACATATAAGACCAGCCAAAAGAGTTAAAAGAAATACTCTTATAAAGAAAGACAAATCAAGGGTGAAATTGAGAAACGATGAAGAAAAAACTATCCTAAGAGATATATCGTTTCTGAAAAAGGATGCATATATTTCGGCAGAAAACAAAATGCCAAGAAGAATAAGGGCAAGAAGGGAAAGAGTTTGCCCAAGTGAAAACAGACCTGTTTTCCTTCCGAAATACATGGCGATAAGAGCTATGATTACCACCTTTAAAACTAAAATAATTACATCAGACATAAAAAAATCCCCTTTCTATGTCGTGTGTTTCCCAAACACACGACAACGATATAAATTCCTGACGGAATTTGCGATATGTGTAACCACTCGATATGCCTTCGGCTCGATATGTCGCTTGCGCGACGAGTTTAAGGAATTTATATCATATCGAAATTTCTGGAAGAAATTATATCGGATTTGCTTTAAGCAAATATATCGCGTTGGCAAAGCCAACATATCATCAAGAAAAGCGGCTTCGCCGCACCGCCTGCGGCGGAAGTGCGGAGCAATATCGCTTTTCTTAAGCCATGTGCATTTTTGAAAAGCAAAGCTTTTCAAAAAATTTTGCACGGCAATATAATCAATTTTTTACTGTATAGGAACGCAAATTCCTATACAGTAAAAAAATAAACTCCCCACATTTGCATTTTGCTATGTTGGGAGTTTACAATTAAACGCAATTTTTATGTAGCAGCGGATGGGAAACTGCACCGCAAATCTTAAAAGACTTTTCGTATGAGGACTCTACTCCCATTCCTCACCACTTAACGCGCAATTTCTGCTCTGTGTTTTCTTTAGCCAATGGCTATATTTTACCACTTTTTATTTTTCTTTTCTATATTAATTATATACAAAATTATTTAATGCGATATACTCTTTTTGCATTTTCAAAGCTTATAGCCTCTATTTCCTCAATGGTTTTACCTTTTATTTCAGCTAATCTTTTTGCTACCTCGCAGACATACACCGGGCAATTTCTTTTGCCTCTGTAGGGAACGGGGGCAAGATAGGGAGAGTCTGTTTCGATAAGAATTCTGTCATCAGGAACAAAGGCAGCAACCTCAAGAGCTGTGCTTGCATTTTTAAAGGTTACAGGACCTGCAAAGGAAATATAATAGCCCATATCCAAAAGGATTTTAGCGCTTTCTTTGCTTCCGCTGTAGCAATGGATGATGCCTGTATTATTGGAGTTTGCTTTTAAAATGTCGATGGTGTCTGCCATGGCATCACGGGTGTGGATTACAACAGGCTTTTTTATTTCATCAGCTAATTTTAGCTGACGGTCAAACCACACTCGCTGCTTATCTCTTTCGGAATTATCATAATAATAATCAAGACCAATTTCACCAAGCGCCACAGCCTTCGGGCTTTCCAGAAGCTTTTTTAAGCTTTCCATATCTTTTTCGCAAAGATTCTGGGTGTCGTGAGGATGTACTCCGCAGGCAGCAAAGACAAAATCATATTTTTGAGCTAAGCTGACAGCCCTTTTAGAGCTTTCCACATCGTAGCCGATTTCACAATATGCCCCTACTCCATTTGATTTAAGAGACATAATGAGTTCTTCTCTGTCGTCGTCGAATCGTTCGTCGTTTAAATGTGCATGAGTATCAAAAAGCATAATTACACTATCCTGTTCCTTTTTTCGCCATTAATAACGGCTTTTATATTTAAAACTATTTCTTCCATACATA
>JAFSBJ010000072.1 GCA_017437345.1 Clostridia bacterium
GAGATTGCAGCTCCCTTTGCCGAGAGCGCAGGATGCTTTGTAGACGATGTGGAGTTTAAAAAAGAAGGCTCAGAATATGTTCTGAGAGTAATCATCGATGTTGCCGATGATACAAATGGCGGAGTGTCAATCGACCAATGCGAAAGCGTAAGCCGGCTTCTAAGCGATGCGCTCGACAGCGCCGATCCAATATCCCAGGCATATATGCTTGAGGTTTCATCTCCGGGAATTGACCGCCCCCTAAAGCGTGATAAAGATTTTGAACGCTTCATGGGAAGGGAAATTGATATCGGTCTTTTTAAAGCTGTAGATGGCAGTAAAACTGTGTCAGGAAAGCTCATAGGCTTTAGTGATGGCATCATCACAATCGACACAGGCAAAGAAGAAATGAATTTTGAAAAAGATAAAACAGCCAGCGTTCGTCTTGCTGTTATATGGTAGTTTTAATTACAGAAGGGAATGGTATAAAAAATGAACAGTGAATTTTTACTTGCATTAAACGAAATTGAAAAAGAAAAAAACATCAGTAAGGAAATCCTTCTTGATGCAATCGATGCGGCTCTTGTTTCTGCCTACAAAAGAAACTAAAGCACCAACCATAATAATGTTGTGGTAAATATCGACCGCGAAACAGGCTCCGTTAAGGTGTTTATCCAGAAGGAGGTTGTTGAAGAAGTAACAGATAGCCTTTGTCAGATTTCTCTTGAGGATGCAAAAAATATCTCAGGAAGCTATGATATCGGCGACACAGTAAACATCGAAGACACCCCTGCAGCCTTTGGCAGAATCGCTGCCCAGACAGCAAAGCAGGTTGTTCTTCAGAGAATAAAGGAAGCTGAAAGAAACCTTATTTTTGATGAATTCTCCGAAAGAGAGCATAAGGTTGTAACAGGCACTATTCAGAGAATAGAAAAAGATAATATCTATCTTGACATCGGCAAAACCGAAGCCTATCTCTCACCAAGAGAACAGGTACCCACAGAAAGCTACACCTTCCACAAAAGATTAAAGGTTTATGTGACCGAAGTGAGAAAAACCACAAAAGGTCCTCTGGTTACAGTTTCAAGAACCCGTCCTGCATTTGTAGGCAAGCTTTTTGAAGAAGAAATCCCCGAAATAAGCGAAGGCATAGTAGAGATTAAAAGTATCTCCCGTGAGGCAGGTTCAAGAACCAAGATTGCTGTGTGGACAAATGATAAAAATGTTGATCCAATAGGCGCCTGCATCGGTGCTAAAGGCACAAGAGTGCAGAATATAGTTGATGAATTAAACGGTGAAAAAATAGACATCGTTCGCTATAGTGAAGATATAGCAGAATTCATAAGAGCAAGTCTTAATCCTGCAGAGGTTGTAAGCCTTGAAATAAATGCCGATGAAAAAGAAGCACATGTTGTTGTTCCTTTCCATCAGCTTTCTCTTGCAATTGGTAAGGAAGGTCAGAATGCCCGCCTTGCTGCAAGACTCACAGGCTATAAAATCGACATCAAAAGTGATGCCGAGTAAGCTTTAAGGAATAAAACTATGGCACGAAATGCAAAAAACACAAGAATGTGTTCGGGATGTATGTCACGCAGGGATAAATCGGATTTTGTCTGCATATATAATTCCACAGACGGTATAAAAATCGGAAATCCTGCGGATAAAACCTCAGGCAGAAGCGCGTATCTTTGCAAAAATGAAGAATGTATGGAAAAAGCCATCAAAAGAAAATGGATTTCCCGTGCGTTAAAGACAGAGCTTCCAAATGATTTCTATGATAATCTGAGGTCTTTTTTCAAAACACAAATCCGGGAGTGATAGCTATGAAGGAAATAATGGGACTTGTAGGCCTTGCCAAAAGAGCAGGAAGGCTTTCCTGCGGCGAGAGTGCCTGCAAAGAGGCAATAAAGCAAGGCAAATCCTTTCTTATCATTCTTGCAGAGGATGTTGGCAAAAACACAGGCAAAACCATCCTGGACAGCTGCAATTTTTATAATGTAAAGCATCTTATCCTTGGTACAAAAGATAGCCTCGGTCATGCAGTAGGCAACGATTATAACGCGGTTATCTCAATAAATGATGAGGGCTTTGCTAAAGGAATATTAAAAAAGTATCCGGCAAATATTAATGAAGGTGAGTGATAATATGGCTAAGGTAAAAAACAATAACCCCAGAGTCCATGAAATATCAAAAGATATAAACATTTCAAGCAAGGATTTAATTGCCCTTCTTGAAAGCTATGGTGTAAGTGTTAAAAATCATATGACTGTTCTGGAAAACAGAGAGATAGACATTATCTTAACCACCTATCTCAATCAGTATGATAAAGGCGACACAATAGAAGAATACTATGCTTCTCTCCAGGCTCAGAAGAATGAGGAAGCAAAAAAAGAAGCTGCAAAATCAGGCAAGGAAGAGGCAGCACAGCCCCAGCCAATAGCTGTGGAAGAAGAAATAACCCAGGAAAGCCTTGAAATCAAAACAGAGCCTCAGAGAACTGTTGTCGACACCCGTCAGAATAATGTTGACCTTGAAAAGCTCGACACCGAAAAAATTGAGCAGCTCGTTGATGTTGATAAGGTAGAGGGCAAATCTCAGAAAAAGCAGAAGATTAAAAAAGGCGGTCAGGCTAAAAAGCAGGAAAAAGAGATTGCCAATGTAAATAAAAAGAAAAAAAGCGAAGAAAAAGAAAAAGAAGTTAAAAATGTTCTCGTTCCCGATGAAATCTCTGTTGGCGAATTTGCCGAAAGACTTGAGCTTCCTGCAACAACAGTTGTTAAAAAGCTTTTTGAATTGGGAATTATGGCTGCAGTAAGCCAGAATATAGATTTCGACACAGCAGCCCTCATCGGTGAGGATTTAGGTTATACAATTGAAAAAGAAATCATCATAACCGATGAAGACCGTCTTTTCAATGATGTTGAAGATAAAGAAGAAGACCTTCAGCCCCGTTCACCTGTTGTAGTTGTAATGGGCCATGTTGACCACGGTAAAACCTCACTTCTTGATGCTATAAGAAGCACAAATGTTATAGCAAAAGAAGCCGGCGGTATCACTCAGCACATAGGTGCCTACAGAGTCCGCATCGGTGACAAAAAAATCACCTTCCTCGACACCCCCGGTCACGAAGCCTTCACAGCAATGCGTATGAGAGGTGCTCAGGTAACTGATGTTGCAATTCTTGTTGTGGCAGCCGACGATGGTATCATGCCCCAGACAATTGAAGCTATAAACCATGCAAAAGCTGCCGGCGTAACAATCATCGTTGCCATAAATAAAATGGATAAAGAAAGTGCCAACCCCGACAGAATCAAGCAGGAACTCACAGAATATGACCTTGTTCCCGAAGAATGGGGCGGAAGCACAATTTGTGTTCCTATTTCTGCAAAATTCAATCAGAATATAGATGAGCTTTTGGAAATGGTAACCTTAGTTGCCGATATGAAAGAATTAAAAGCCAACCCCAACCGTCGCGCTAAGGGTACAGTAATCGAAGCCCGTCTTGATAAAGGCAGAGGCCCTGTTGCCACAGTTTTAGTTCAGAATGGTACCTTAAAAGCAGGTGACATCATCGTTGCCGGCACATCCGTAGGCAGAGTAAGAGCCATGGCAGACGACAGAGGCAACGCAGTTAAAAAAGCAGGCCCCTCTGTTCCTGTTGAAATCATAGGCTTAAGCGAAGTTCCCGATGGCGGCGACACCTTCTACGCTGTTGACGACGAAAGAAAAGCAAGAGCAGTTGTTGAAAAGAGAAAAGAAAAAATCAAGGAAGAAACCATCCAGTCAAGAACTGCAGTTTCTCTCGACGATTTATTCAGTCAGATTCAGCAGGGTGATGTTAAAGACTTAAATATCATCGTTAAAGCCGATGTTCAGGGTTCTGTTGAAGCTGTTAAGCAGTCACTTTCCAAGCTTTCAAATGACGAGGTAAGAGTAAATTGTATCCATGGCGGTGTTGGTGGTGTAACAGAATCCGATGTTATGCTTGCTGCTGCATCAAATGCAATCATCGTTGGCTTTAATGTTCGTCCTGCAGGCGGAGCTATGGAATCTGCAAAGAGAAACGATGTAGATATTCGTCTCTATCGTGTAATCTATCATGCAATCGAAGAAATCGAAGCCGCTATGAAGGGTATGCTTGCGCCTAAGTTCAGAGAAAATCTTTTAGGTCATGCAGAAGTCAGAAGCGTATTTAAAGTATCAGGCGTTGGAGCAATTGCCGGCGGTTATGTTCTCGACGGTAAAATCTCCCGTAATTCTCAGGTTCGTGTTGTCCGCGACAGCATCATAATCCACGAAGGTGTGCTTTCAAGTCTGCGTCGTTTCAAAGACGATGTTAAGGAAGTTGCATCAGGCTATGAATGTGGTATCGGCGTTGAAAACTATAACGACATAAAAGAAGGCGATGTAATCGAGTCCTTCATTATGGAAGAAGTAAAAGACTAATGTCACAAAGGCAAGGTGATAAAAGTGGCAAATAACAAAATGGAAAGAATAAAGGAAGACATCCGCAGAGAGCTTTCTGCAGTGTTAAGAGATATAAAAGATCCCCGCCTTTCTCCAATGACAAGTGTTGTGGCAGTTGAGGTTACCAAAGACCTTAAATATGCCAAGGTGTATGTGAGCGTTATGGGTACAGAGGAAGAAAAATCCTCCTCCATGGAAGCTCTCAAAAATGCCACAGGCTTTATAAAAAGAGAAATCGGTCAGCGACTAAGCCTCAGAGGTGTTCCTCATCCGACCTTTGTTCTCGACCGTTCCATCGACTATGGTGCCCATATAAACAGCATCATAGCGAAAATCAATAAGGGTGATGCAGAGTGAATAGCTTAAAGGAAATTGCTGTCTATCTAAAACAAAACAATAATTATGCAGTAATTGTTCATAAAAATCCCGATGGAGATTGCCTCGGCTGTGCCGGGGCTCTTTGTCTTGCCCTTAGAAATATGGGTAAAAACGCATCCGTTGTTCTTCCCAATCCTCATAGCCCACGACATGACTTTATCTGGGATAAAAATCTAGAGGAGGCACAGTTCACTCCGGAGTGTGCAGTTTGTGTTGATGTGGCATCAATATCTCAGATGGGCATAGCCTATGACGAGCATTTTAAAAAGCTTTCTGCATCTTGTTGCATCGATCACCATGGCACAAACGAAGGCTTTGCAGATTTTAATTATATAGATGCAAAAAGTGCGGCGTGCGGAGAGATTATCTATGAGCTTCTGCGTGAAATGGAAGCCCAGATAACTATCCCGATAGCCAAATTTCTCCTTGTTGCCATAGCTGATGACACAGGTAGCTTCCAATATTCCAACACAAGCTCTGCAACCCATATGATAGTTTCTGAATTATATAAAATAATTCCCGACCCTGAGCCAATTATGCGCGCTCTCTATGGCACCCATACCAAACAGGAAATAGACACACTTAAAGAAATCGTTCCAAGCCTTGAATACCATATGGATGGCAAAGTGTGCTTTATGTTTGCCAATATTGAAAAAATAAAATCCATAGGTGCCGACCCATCCAATGTTGATGCGTGGGTAGGTCTTCCACGCTCAGTTAAGGGCGTTGAGGTGGCTGCAGTTTTTAAAATCCTGTCTGATAATGAGGTTAAAGTGAGCTTTCGTTCAAATGACTATGTGGATGTGTCAGACCTGGCTTCAAAATTTGGCGGTGGCGGTCATATAAGAGCCTCAGGTGCCACATTTTTTGAAAGCGCAGATTCAGCAAAGAAAAAGATTTTACAAGAATTAAAAAAGCTGGTGTAGTTTTGGATAATATAAATGGAATAGTTATCGTAAATAAAGATAAAGGCTTCACCTCCCATGATGTGGTAAATGTTATAAGAAAAATATTCGGAACCCGCAAAGTGGGGCATACAGGCACCCTCGACCCCGATGCAACAGGTGTTCTTCCCATCTGCATAGGCAAGGCGACTAAGATAGCCGATATGCTAACCTTTTCCGATAAATGCTATGTGGCAAAGGTAAAGCTTGGCATCACAACCGACACACAGGATATTTCTGGAGAGGTTTTAAATAGGGCAGATGTAAATGTTACTAAGGCTCAGCTTTTGGAAGCTGTTAAAAACCACACAGGCGACATAGAGCAGATTCCGCCTATGTATTCAGCCATAAAAATAAACGGTCAGAAGCTTTGCGACCTGGCAAGAAAGGGAATCGAGGTTGAAAGAAAACCAAGAAAAATAACTATCTATTCTGCCGAGGTTTCGGGCTTTGACGGTGAAGAATTTTCTCTTAGTGTCCATTGCTCAAAAGGCACCTATATCCGCACCCTTTGCCATGATATAGGAAAGCAATTAGGATGCGGAGCTGTTATGTGTGAGCTTGAAAGAACAAAATCCTCTGTTTTTTCTCTTGATAATTCCTATAGTCTTGATGACCTGAGGGAAATGGACGAAGAAAAGCTCCGAAGCGTTTTAATGCCTGTTGATTCGGTATTTTTAAATTATCCCGAAATGTATATAGACGATAATATAAAAAAGCGACTTTGCAACGGTGCTCTTTGCTATGTTAAAAATAATGAGGGTACATATCGTATCTACGATAAAGAAAAAAACTTTCTCAGTCTTGCGCAGGTTAAAGAGCAGGATGGAAGAAAAATTTTAAAATCTCTGAAAACATTTTATTAAAGGTGATAAAAATGGCAAACAGTAAAAAAGCAGTAGTTGCCATAGGCAAATTTGATGGTGTTCACAAAGGCCATCAGGAGCTTCTTTCCAAAGCCGCTCAAATATCGGAAACAAGTGGTTTTGAATGTGTTGCACTTGTTATAAATTCTATGAGGGGACAGTATCTCACTGCAGATGATGAAAGGAATGAAATAATAAAATCATTTGGCATAGAGAAGCTGGAAATTCAGAATCTCACCCCTGATTTTATGAATATGTGTGCAGAAGAATTTGTCTGTGATTTCCTTATTAAAAAATTAAACTGTGCTCATGTTGTTGTAGGCTATAATTTCCGCTTTGCAAAAGGCAGAACAGCAGATGCGTCTTTACTAGAGGAAATCTGTATGGAAAATAATATCGACTGCACCATAATCCCCGAGGTTAAATGCTCTGTCGGCTCAGATAAGGTAACAGCCAGCAGCTCCAATATCCGCGATTATTTATTTAATGGTGATGTAGACTTTGCATCGGAAATCCTTGGCAGACCATTTTGTCTTTCAGGCGAAGTTGTTCGGGGAAAGCAAATAGGCAGAACCATAAACGCCCCAACTGCAAATATAAATTGCAGATCAGTCCAGACCTTTCCCAAGCCTGGCGTTTATGCCACACGGGTAAGATATGAAGATAAAACATACATTTCCGTAACCAATATAGGTGATAACCCCACCGTATCTTCCGATGGTCAGATTACTATCGAAACTCACATAATAGATTTCGCGGAAGATATCTATGGAAAGTCAATAAAGATTGAATTTGTAAAAAGAATAAGAGACCAAATAAAGTTTAACAGCCTTGAAGAATTAAAGCAGCAAATTGAAAAAGATATAGAAGCATCAATTAAAATAAGTGTGCTTTGAAGAATTACATTGACAATGTTTTTTAATTGTGCTATAATTTTACCTGATTTAAAAGCGATGACGGAGACAGTAGCTTTTTTAA
>JAFSBJ010000073.1 GCA_017437345.1 Clostridia bacterium
TGCATGAAAGCTTAACATAGCCATCTTCTATTATATAGTCTGCGCCAAGGGCTTTAAAGCCCTTAAGATGCAAATCAACAGGTCGACTTCCTATCCGGCAGCCTCCCGGAAGAGGAACCTCAGCTCTGCCAAAGCGCGCAAGAAGAGGCCCGGCAATTAAAAATGATGCCCGGATGCGGGTGCACAGCTCAGGCGATGACGAATGCTTATTGATATTTTTTGTATCTATCACCACGCCATCATCTATACCAACAGATGCTCCCAGGCTGCATAGTATATCAGTCATAATGCTTATATCGCTAAGAGAGGGTATGTTTTTTAAAACTGATTTGCCACAGCCGAGAATACTTGCCGCCAATATAGGGAGTGCCGCATTTTTAGAACCTGAAACTGTTATCTCTCCATTTAATACACATTTATTGTTTATTATAAAATCTGACACATTAAAACTCCTGTTAATAATAAATATACTCAGTTAAAGTATTGGTTTTAAGGAGTTTTTTATTCGGTTTACAAAAATTTTCTAAGGCCTGATTTTGACAAAATATGATAAAGAAAGCAAAAAAATGCACTGCCTGAGGTGTCTATTAAGATATCAAGAAGCCTACAAGCTCTGCCCGGAACAAAGCTTTGATGGATTTCATCACTTACTGCATAAAGAAAACATATTAAAACTGTTATAATAATTATTTTTCCTTTTTTCATATTGGTTTTCCCCTCTTAAAATACCCTGTAATTATAACACAAAAATGATACTTTGTCTACATTGGTGTTTATTGTTGAAAATACATAGATATGTTGTTTACTTTTTGTTGAAAATTTTCCTAAAAAAGGCTTGTATTAATCGGGCGTTGGTGTTAGAATAGCTAAAAGTGCAGAGATACTGCAAAAACATATTTCTATATAAGCGGGGTGCTTATTATGAACGCATTAAAATGGTTATGGGGATATGTAAAAAAATATAAATTATCTTTGGTTGTTTCATTGTTGCTCACAGTTATATTTGTTGTGTGCGCTTTTGCTACACCCATTATTCCGGGACTGATTGTTGATGAGGTTATTATTGGCGGCAACTACAGTTCCTTATTTTTTTACTGTCTGGCTCTTATTTTGTTTAATCTGATGAGAGATATTATTATTTATGTGAGACATCTTATTAATGAAAATGTTTCACAGGGGGTTGTTAAAAAAAATAAGGACCACGCTCTATGGAAAGCTCCAGGAGCTTGACTGCTCTTATTTTGACAAAACAAGAAAAGGCGATATTATGAGCCGACTCGCCATGGATACGGATGCAATAAGAATTCTTATGTCGTCAACATATCAGAGCCTTATGGATCAATGCTTCTTTATTGCTGTGTGACTTATGATAATGTTTGGAACAAATCCCCTATTAACTGTTCTTTTAATATCAACCTCTCCTTTTATAGCTGTTTTTGCATATTACCTTGCAAAATACATAAAACTTGACTTTTTAAAGATGAGAGAAAGTAATTCTCATTTAAACACGGTGGTTGCGGAAAATATCTCAGGGAATCGTGTGGTTAAAGCTTATGCCAGAGAAGAATATGAAATAGAAAAATTTGAAGAAAAGAATGAAGAATACAAAAGTTCGTTTATGGGGCATGTGGTGACCTGGGCAAAATATGCACCAAATATGATATTTTTTGTTAACCTGACCTCCGTTATATACATTGTGGTGGGCGGAATACTTACCTTAAAAGGCGAGATAACTATTGGTGAATTTACTATTTTTAACGGATGCCTATGGAGCATTACATCGCCGATGTCGAGCGTTGGAAACTTTATAAACCAATTTCAGCAGTTTAATGCAAGCTCACTTAAAATCCGTCAGCTTGAAAATGTGAAAAGTCTTATTACAAACAGGGATGTTAAAAAGCGCGACACCGGACTTGCAGGAAAAATTGAATTTAAAAATGTTATTTTTTCATATGATGGTGACAGGGTTTTAAAATATATAAATTTTAGTGCAAATCCCGGAGATACAATAGCGATAGTTGGTCCCACAGGTTCCGGAAAGACTACTCTTGTAAACCTTTTATCAAGATTTTACGACTTAAACAGCGGAAACATTACCCTTGACGGACACGATATAAAGCATACAACCTTGAAATCACTAAGAAGTCAGATGGGAATTATGCTTCAGGACAGTTTCCTATTCTCAGGAACTATCAAAGACAACATAAGATATTCAAAGCTTGATGCAACAGACGAAGAGGTTATTGAAGCAGCGAAGGCTGTTTGCGCTCATGATTTTATTGTGTCATTCCCTGACGGATATGATACAATGGTGACAGGGGGCGGTTCTTCCCTTTCGGCAGGTCAGAAACAGCTTATAGCTTTTGCAAGAGCGCTTCTTGCAGACCCTGCAATACTCATTCTTGACGAGGCAACATCAAGCATAGACACCGAAACCGAAATTATGCTTCAGAAAGGTCTGGAAAGACTTTTAGAAGGAAGAACATCATTTATTATTGCTCATCGTCTTTCAACTATTAAAAACAGTTCAAGGATTATGTATATAGCAAACAAAGGAATAGCAGAAAGCGGAACACACGAAGAATTGCTTGATAAAAAAGGGAAATATTACGAGCTTTATATGGCACAGTATAAATTTTTGGAGCAGCTATAAACACAAAGGGGGATTATTATGGAAAAAATAATGAATTTTTGGAATTCACTTTCAACAAAAGGTAAAATTGCTGTGGCTATAGTGGCATTTTGTGTCGCAGGTCCGTTTGGACTTATAGCTATTGCACTTAGCCATTGGAGTACTATCCGAACGCGCCTCAAAGTCTTGAAAAAAGGCTTTTTCTTCGTTGTCGCTTTTGCCATACCGCGTATTACCAAAAGCATCCCCCATGAAAAATATCTATATTCAAGACTTTGAGGTTCACAAAATTTTAGAAATAA
>JAFSBJ010000074.1 GCA_017437345.1 Clostridia bacterium
AGAGAATTTAGGAATTCTTCCCTGTCTTATTTAAATGAAAGCTGGAATTTGCAAACCCCGCCCTTTAAATCGTCAAGAGGTTTTTCAGCAATCAGCTTGCCTTCGTGTATAATCCCCACCCAATCGCATATATCTTCCAGCTCTCTTAAGTTGTGGGAAGAAACGAGAACCGTCATCTCTCTGTCGGCAACATCGGCAATAACGAGGCTTAAAACCTGCTTTCTCATAACAGGATCAAGACCGTCGAGAGGTTCGTCGAGAATAAGAACATCGGGCATTGCCGAAAGACTAAGCCAGAAAGCAACCTGCTTTTTCTGACCTTTAGACATTTTCCTTATCTGCTTTTTCTCATCGAATTTAAAAATTTCTTTAAGCTTTTCATATCTTTCCAAAGAAAAATCGGGATATATGTCTTTATAGAACTTTGCCATCTGACCTATACTATAGGTGGAATAATAAAACCAATCGTCTGATATATTTAAAATACGCTTTTTGATATTTTCGTTTTCATAAACCTCTTCGTTATCCACGGTTATTATTCCGCTTTCAGGCTTAAGGCAACCGTTTATATGGTTGATAACTGTGGTTTTTCCTGCTCCATTAGGGCCAATCAGACCATAGATTGTGCCTTTTCTAACATGGAGCGTCATGGAATCGAGAGCTTTGAAGCTATCAAAATGCTTCGAAACATTTGTGACCTTTATCATTGAAATTCCTCCTTTACCTTGCTTATTACGCTGTCTATTTTTCCCTTATCTTCGCCAAGATACATAAGAGCTTTAAGTGATGCTTCAAGACTTTCATAGAGCTCCGCTATTTTTTTGCTGTCCTTGGTGTGGGAAACAGGGGCAACAAAATTTCCTCTACCCTTTATGCTATAGATAAACCCGTCAATTTCAAGCTGTTTATACGCTTTCTGGACTGTGTTGGGATTTACCGTGAGGCTAAGGGAAAGCTCCCTTACCGACGGAAGCTGCTCTCCTTCAGACAAAACCTTATTTATGATAAGATTTTTTATGCCATCTTCTATCTGCTCATGAAGACTGCGGCTGTCTTTATAGTCGAGAGTTATCATCTAATCACTCCTTTCAACTGTATTATGTGTCCTAGTACAGTTAGAATACACTACATTTTTAATTTTGTCAAGAGTTTTTTCTAAAAATAAAGGGTTTGTAAAAACAAAATATTTTTACAAACCCAACCATACCTATTCACTTTTCGCTAATATCCTTTTTCTATATTCTAACTCCTATACTTTCTCCCATTTTAACCTTATATTCTTCTCCCCTGTTGCTGGCGGATTTTATTTCAGTATCGATAAGGGCAATATCTTTTTTTATGAGCATAATAATTGTTGAACCGCCAAATTCAAACATCCCCTTTTCTTCACCACGGGTGAAGGTATATTCCTGATGATAATTGACGATTTTTCCAACAAGCATTGCTCCCACCTCCATAAACACAACATCATCAAAATTGTTTGTGCCAAGGATGGTATATTCGCGGCTGTTGGTTTTGAAAACAGGATATTTTTCAAATGCTATCGGGCGGACTGTGTGGAATACTCCGGGAATGGAAATATTTTTCAGTTTGGCTCCTGTATCGGGATAAATATAACGATGATAATCTGACGGAGTGAGCCTGAAAACAAGACAAAGACCACCTTCATATTCTGATGCAAGAGAAGGATTGTGCAAAAGCTCACTAAGGGAATAGCTTGTGTTTTTAATTTCAAAGCTGCTGTCAGGAGTTATGTTATATGCAGTTAAATACCCGTCGCAGGGCGAAATAAGAGATATGGGATTCATATCAACCGGCCTTTTGCCCGGACGAAGATTACGGGTGAAGAAATGATTGAAGCATTTCCAGTTTTCAATTTTATAATCACTCATATCTATTGAATTTTTCTTTATGAACGGCTCAATAATAAACTTTGAAAGATAGCTGTTCATAAATGAACCTGCCATCTTTGAAATGGCAGGTGTTGTGAGTAATCTAAGAAGAATTCTTCCGGGTAGTGTTGTATATAATTTATCTGGCATTATATAAATTTGTCCCCTTCTTTTAAGATAAGCAAAAATACTAAAAGCCCTACAAAAGCTGTGGCGATAAGACCATGCATATAGGGTTTTTTAATTTTAAATTTTGAAACAAAACAAGCAGCTATAACAAGAAGTGCAACGCTATAGATATTTATTGTGGAAATCCTTTTAATATATCTTCCCATTAAAAATATAACAGGCAGAAGAAGTGCAACTGATGTGACAGGAAGACCCTCATAATACTCTCTTTTTCCGCCTTCATTTTGCTTGCGGTTGATTTCCTGAACATTAAAATAACCAAGCCTTATAATTGCAGCAAGAACAAAGACTGCAGAAGCTAAAATATCAAATGCACTAACTGATATTTCCTTTATTCCATAGCCCAGCATAGCAGGAAACACACCAAAGCACACAAGATCACAAAGGGAATCTATCTGAATTCCAAAGCTTTCTTCGTCGGGAGTGCGCTTGCATCTGCGGGCAATTGTTCCATCGAACATATCACAAAGTCCGCAGAACATAAGGCAGATAAGAGCAACCTTCGGGTCGCCTCTTAATGCTTCTGTCATGCCATATACTGCCGAGAAGAGACTTAGAT
>JAFSBJ010000075.1 GCA_017437345.1 Clostridia bacterium
TACAAAGGTCATGCAGGAATTTAAACAGGCATTAACCGATGTATTGTCAAGCTTTATACCTTTTGTCTTGTCGTTTGATTTATATTCCAGCACGCCATTTGAGTGAAGCTTTAATGTGCCATAGTTTTCAACAAAAACCATTGAATTGTCACTCTCGGTATATTTCCTTATTCCCGATGTGTTAAATCTGAAATAGGAGAGAATGTCTGTATACAGGCTATCATCCTGGGCAATATTTTTAAAATGGTTTCTTTCGCTTAATCTTGGCAAGTATTTTTCTGTTATATTAATGAGAACATCTCTTTCTATAACAACATGATCTTTTATCTTGCTGTCTGTTTCCGAATCAAAGTTAAGCTCAAAAGAATAATAGTTTATTTCAGCATTTTCATTTTTTGCATCATCAATAAACGCTTTAATTGTTTTGCTGTCATAATCAACAATTATCCTCTCCACATCTTCTGTCATACTATCCTTAACATAAAGGTGGGTGAGAGTGGGGATTCTTGCGTCCTCACAAATAATAAACTCTTTGAGGTATCTGACTTTTCCGCCATAGCTATTTGAAAGCTGCGATGCAAAATAAGATGCATCATACATAACCGGATATGAAAAATAACAGGATTTAAGCTTAAGAAGATTGTTCCATTCTTCGCTATCGACCTTGCTTATTCGCTCTGATTTTAGAGCTGCTGCAAGAACAGATGTTATTTCGCTGCTTATTTCGCCATAATTCTGTGATGATTTTGTGTAGAGTACATGGCCGCTCAAATTATTAAAAATTATTTTTGCAGGTCTTAAAATTTCTTCATTGGGGCTAAACTTAGTCTCATTGTCGCTACCTGCCAGACGGTTTTTAACATCAGAAAAGAAACTATAGCCCTCAGGCCATAATTCCTCATTAAACCATTTATTTGCTGTTAATATAATACTGCTGATTACAAGAATAATCAGCAGTATCGATTTAAGTCGTTCAATTTTCATAAGCTTTAGTCACCCTTTCGGACTGACCTGACGGATTAATCGAAAATATTAATAACTCCGATTCCATTTGATTTGAAATTGTCATTAACATTTTCCATATATCCCTTATTAAGAAGAGATATTTCAAGTTTAACAACTTCATATGTAACAGTAGACGAATTGGCAACAACCATTATTGAGTTGAGACCGTCTTTTAAAGTAATCTGCTGAACATAAAGTCCGCTTGAGCCAACATAAGATTCAAGCTTTCCGCCCCACGCATTTCTGAGAACTTCATAGGAGCCTGTTGTCGGATCATAAGCATAAAGAGTAACTTTAGTACCCTTAACTGCAACAGCAGATATAACGCAGTTTCTGTTTGTAGTTGTAGATATGATAGTTTCTGGATTTCTTATGTCAATAAGGTAGTCAACAGTTCCGGAATAATATGCGGGAAGACTTGTGGCAGATGCTGCACTTGATATAAGAGGCATAGATGCGAGAATGATTATGAGAACACAGGCTGTAAGTATCTTAAGCTTTGCCATTTTTACCCACTCCTTACATTTTATTTGATTATATTATACTATACATATATTACAACCACATTACAGACAATTTAAAATATTTTAACAATACTATTTTTTGATATTATCGTCTTTTTTTGCAGGTAATTTAATCATTACCTCAGTTCCTTCGTTTTGCTTGCTCTTAATAGATATTGTTCCCCTATGTGATTCCACAATTTCCTTTGCGATAGCAAGCCCGAGACCGGTGCCGCCCATTTCTCTTGAACGGGCTTTGTCAACTCTGTAAAATCTTTCAAAGATGTGTTCCAGATCCTTTTCGGGAATACCAATGCCTGTGTCCTTTATTTTGATTGTTATAAAGTCAAACATGTGCATTGTGGTAACTGTTATATTTCCGCCCTGTGGTGTGTATTTAATAGCATTTGTAATGATATTTGTGATAACCTGCTCAATTCTGTCGCTGTTACCCATAAAATGCGGAAGAGCATTAACTGGCTCATATTCAAGACTTTGTTTCTTTTCTCTTGCATAGTGCTGAAGCTTTTCAACAATATTTCCCGTAAGAAATGCAATGTCTATTTTTTCAAAGCTTGCTTCTATTGCGCTGTGTCCCAGACTTGATAAAAGAAGAAGGTCTTTAACAAGCCTTGTCATTCTGTCTGTTTCACCTTCAATAACTCTTAAAAAAGACGAATACATTCCCTTATCAAAGTTTTCATCATCCACTAAATCCGAAAGAGTTTCGGTATAGCTTTTAACAGTTGTTAGCGGAGTTCTTAATTCGTGAGAAACATTAGCCACAAATTCTTTTCTTGATTTTTCAAGCTTTTCTCTTTCCGTAATATCTCTTAATACAACAACCACACCGCCCGACCTGTCGTCGGTTTTAAACGGAGCAAAATAAGCACTTATTTCTCTTCCTTCATAGTTTATAACCCGTTCGGTTCCATTGAAATGCTTTAAGTATAATATCTGTCCAAGATTTATCTCATAATCCGAAAAAATTTCATCAAAGCTTTTTTCTTCAATGTTTTTTCTGCGCAGTAGTTTTTTTGCGGCAGGATTAATATGGATAATACTTCCCTTGGTGTCAAATGCCATAACTCCGTCGGTCATATATCTTACAATCGTCTCAACCTTTTCTTTTTCACTCTGAATAGCACCAAGGGTTGATTTAAGCTCCGATGCCATATAGTTGAAGGTTTCCGTAAGCTGACCGATTTCGTCGGGGGATTTAACCTCCATGCTGTAGTCAAAATCACCTGATGCCATTTTTTGTGATCTTTGGGTAAGAGATTTAATGGGGGATATTATTGTCACAGATAAAAGAACAGCAAACACAAGTGATATACCGATTCCAAGAAGCAATGCCTGGAAAATTATAAGGAAAATGCTTCTGAGAATACTGTTGGTATCTTCTTTTAAATCCTTAATGTAAACAATATATTTAACATCGTTTTTAATTTTAAGAGGCACAGCGTAGTCCATAAAGCTTTGTTCAGAAGAAACTTCGCTGCCAAGCCTTCCGCTCATAGCGGCAAATATGTTCGGTGATAAATCAAGCGAAGCGCTCATTTCGGGATTTGAAGTAAAATCTCCAACAGGTTTTCCTGTTTTGCCATCGAGCAGAAAATAGTTTCTGAAGCTGTCAATTCCAAGCTGACCCGAATATGCCGACACACTGTCAATAATTTTTTTTGCGTCGTCTTCCATTCCGAGAATAGAACAAAGGGAATCAACATAATCCTGGCTGAAAACCTTGCCATTTATGTTTTTAAATTCATCATGGTAATATCTGTCTGTGGTATCAGTCATAAATGTTCCAATCAAAATTATAACCGAAATAGTCAGCAGCACAAACATTGCACCAATCTTTAAACTAAGACTTTTAAACATACTTTATGCTCCGAAATAATATCCCACACCGCGCTTTGTGATAATATATGTCGGCAAACTCGGATTGTCTTCAATTTTTTCGCGCAGTCTTCTTATAGTAACATCAACTGTTCTAACATCACCGTAAAATTCATAATCCCAAACCTTGTTGAGAAGCTGCTCTCTTGAAAAAATCTTGCCCTGTCTTGTTGCCAGAAATTTCAAAAGCTCAAATTCACGGAAGGTAAGTGAAATAACAGCATCTTTTTTTCTTACCTCATATTTTTCTGTGTCTATGGTAAGATCACCAAATGTCATAATGTCGTTTCCGGCATCTGCATTCATGGCTGTCTGTGTTCTTCTTAAGTTGGCTTTAACTCTTGCCATAAGCTCTCTTAAGCTAAATGGCTTTGTCATATAGTCATCGGCACCAAGCTCAAGCCCCAAAACCTTATCCACCTCTTCTTCTCTTGCGGTAAGCATAATAATCGGCACATTCGATTTTTCTCTTATCTTCTTGCAAACTGTAAAACCATCAGTTTTAGGTAGCATAACATCAAGAAGTATCAGGTCGGGCTCATCTGAAAATGCCTTTTCAACAGCAGCCTCACCATCATATGCACAAATTACTTTGTATCCGTTTTTTTCAAGATTAATTTTCAAAATGTCAACAATAGGTTTTTCATCATCAACAACAAGAATTCTGTTTTCCATCATAACCGGGATAAACCCGTACACCTCCTTTAAAAACTATCAGTGTTCGTTTTTATCGTAACCGCATTTGCTGCAAATTGTGTTAACTGCAAGCTCAACATTGTCACATTCAGGACAATTCCATGTAAGGTCTTCTTCGCTTGTTATTATAGGATTTGAAGCATCAGAATAAACAGGTGCAGTTTCTGCTTTTAAGTTTTCAATTGCAACACTTGTCTTATCAAGACCGAGCATAATATTAATTTTTTCGCTTAAAGCATCTATGCTGTCATAAATTCTTTTCTGTTCTTTTCTTGTTTCAAGGATTTTGTCTATTATAGCAGCCATTGCCATAAATAAAAGTGCTATTAAAAGTCCGGCAAAGCCTAGCTTTAATTTTAAAAGGAAATTGTCTTTTATAATGCATAAAACCGCAGTAACCACAATAACTGCAGTTGATGCAATCTTGCAAAGTAAAGATGTTCTGCTGTTCATATAATAACCTCCGTAAATTTTTTTCATAATACCATAGTTTTAATCTTTGTGTCAAATCATAATGAAGACAGAAATTCTTCGCCTTTTTCAATAGAGAAGAGCACAGCCTGCTTTGCAGGTCCGCCTGTTATATTTCTTCCGTCAACGCAGGTTTTTAAATCAATTGCTTCATATATGTCATCTTCAATAATAGGTGAACAATTTTTAAATTCTTCCATTGTAAATTCGCTAAGAGCTTTGCCTTTTTCAATAGCGTAAATAACCATTTTGCCAATAACCTCATGGGCTTCTCTGAATGGCATACCTTTTTTAACAAGATAGTCTGCAGCATCTGTGGCGTTTGTAAATCCGCCGCCTGCTCCCTTAAACATATTGTCCTTGTTGACCTTCATTGTTGAAATCATTTTTTCAAACACAGGAATACAAAGCTCCACAGTGTCTATAGCATCAAATATACATTCCTTATCTTCCTGCATATCTTTGTTGTATGCCAGAGGGATTCCTTTCATAGTTGTGAGAATACTCATTAAATCGCCATATACTCTTCCGGTTTTTCCTCTTATAAGCTCTGCAACATCCGGGTTTTTCTTCTGTGGCATAATAGAGCTTCCCGTTGAGCAGCTGTCATCCATTTCCACAAACTGAAATTCGTTTGTGTTCCATAAAATAAGCTCCTCGCTGTAGCGGCTTAAATGCATAATGATAATTGAAAGCGCTGATGCCAGCTCAATAACAAAATCTCTGTCCGACACGCCATCAAGCGAATTAAGTGTGACGCTGTCAAAACCAAGCTTTTCTGCCACAAATTCTCTGTCAAGAGGATATGTTGTTCCCGCAAGTGCTCCGGAACCCAGCGGCATAACATTGCATCTTTTATAGCAGTCATCCAGTCGGGTAATATCGCGCTTAAACATCTCAAAATAAGCCATAGTGTGATGAGCAAGTGTTATAGGCTGTGCTTTCTGAAGATGTGTGTATCCGGGCATAATTGTGTCAATATGCTCCTTTGCAAGTGAAATTAGGGTATTTTCAAGGGATATGAGCATATTTTTAATGTTTACTATTTCATCCTTTAAATACATTCTTATATCAAGGGCAACCTGGTCATTACGGCTTCTGCCTGTGTGAAGGCGTTTTCCTGCATCGCCGATTCTTTTAATGAGCATTGTTTCAATGTTCATATGTA
>JAFSBJ010000076.1 GCA_017437345.1 Clostridia bacterium
AGCATAGAAAGCGGAGCGGCAACAACCCTTAACTATTCGTCAAATCTTTTCATAACCATTTCAAGTGTGTTTGTTGTGGCGATGAGCAATGTCATTTTCCCATCTATAAGCCGCAGCTATGAAGAAAAAAGAATGGACTATGTAAGAGATTTTACCCGCTATATAATAAAGCTTATGTTTGCCATATTTGTTCCTTTTGTTCTTGTTGTGTGCTGCTTTGGTGAAAACATAATTTCCCTTCTTTATGAAAGGGGAGAGTTTACAAAAGACCTGTCCCACACAACGGGTATCCTCTTTGCAATCTACACCTTTGGATTTCTTGGCTATATTTCCCAGGAGCTTTTTAATAAAATTCTCTATCTTGATGGTAAATATAGATATACAGTAACAGGAGCAATTATCGTTGTAGCTTCAAAGCCTTTTGTAAATATTATCGCCCTTGTTTATGGTGGAATATATGCAATTGCCGCATCAACAACAGTGCTTCTTTGTCTTTATGCATTAAATGTGGCTTTTGCTCTTAAAAAGGTCACAGGCCGCTATATAAATCGTGAGCTAATGAGGGAGCTTGGTCTGGTTATAGCAGGGGGATTAGTTTCCCTTGGTGCATATTTTGTCTGCAAGGCAGCACTCCCTTCATTATTTGTCGGCTTGCGCTTTGTTTTAGTTCTTGCAATATGTGCAGTATTGTATATAGGATTTTTATATGCAACAGGCGTTTTAAAAAAGCTCATAAAAGCTAAAGTGGGTGAAAAAAATGAGTAAAAAGCAGCTTGCATTATTCATTATCTTATTTGCAGTTATTTTTTCTCTTATGGTGCCTTCCTTTGCCAGACGAGTGTATTTTGAAAATACAAATAAGGGAGCTATACTCTCTCTTGATTATGAAAGCATAAGAGAAAGTTTTGACAACAAAAAAATCCCTGAGCTTCTAAATGATGCAAAAGACAAAGGGATAAAGACTGTAACGATAAGTATTGAAGATATAAAAAAAGATGGAATTTCAGGTTTTGCCAATGATTTTGACCTTGCTCTTTTTATTGATGCCAAAAATTTCAGCGCGGAAGATGCACCATTAATAAAAAAAGCTGCAAAAGGCAGTAATTTAAAATATATAAACCTCAAAGGCGATTTTGAAGATAAGCTTCAGGGAGAAGTAATAATCAATTCTTTAAGCAGGGTAATAAAAGAAAATAATCTTATTCTTGTTGTCTCCGAAACAAAAGACCAGTCTGCAAATGATATTCCGTCAAACGGATATAACCATATCAAAGAGTCAGCAGGTGGAAGAATCATTCGCTGTTATGACACAAGCTATAGTGCAAATAAAAAAATAGACCCCAATCTGAGATTCCATCAGATGCTAAATTCCCTCAAAGACCGCAACACCCATTTTATTAATCTTGTTCCGTTTGAAGATAACTCGGCTTCAAAAAAAGATAATTATTATGCAATGCTTTCTTCGGTTTCTTTATTTACTAAGGAAGCCTCAGATGAAGGATATATACTTAATGACTTTGAGCCTGACTTTAATGGCTATAGCACCATGTTGGAATTAAATCTTGCTTTAGGATTTATTCTATGCATACTTTTAAGCTATATTATGCTTATTATTTTATTTGGAAATGTTTGCTCAATCATAAAAGTCATCTTTTCCATATCATCTATTGTCGGCTTTGCATTTCCGTTTGTTATGTCATATGCATCGGAGCTTTTTTACCCCTTAATTCTGGCTGTTGTATCATCTTGCTTTGTGATAAGCTTAAGCTTCTATGCAGTAAAAAAATATTCGCAAAAAGGCTTTGCATTTTGCCTTGTTCTGACTCTTGCTGTCTCTCTTGCAGGATTTTTCTTAAGGGGCTTCAGTCTTAGTGCAGTTTTATCCGGTGCAGATTATTATCTTTATTTTAAAACCTTCCGCGGAGTTAAGCTTTCGCTTATTATTCCTGTTTTCTACTCTGCTTTTGCCTATGTAAAAATCTTTGGCTTTTCAAAGCCGGAAATTAAAAAACAAATAAATGCAAGAGGTATTATTCTTATATTTTCAGGTGTTATTCTTCTTTTCGCTGCAGTGTTTATCTACATTATGCGAAGCGGCAACAGTATAGTTTCGGGCATTGAAATAAATATCCGTAACAGTCTTGATGTTTTAATGGGAATCCGCCCAAGAACCAAAGAGTTTTTAATAGGCTGGCCTTGCTTATGGCTTTTTGTGTGGTATAAGACAAACACAAAGCAAGATTTTATTCCTCTTGTGCTGTCGCTTGGCGTAGCAATTCTTTCATCTTCTGTAATAAACAGCTTTTGCCATGTGTTCACTCCGGCAATGTCAATATACAACCGCACAGTAAAGGGTTTTATCTTATCTGTTCCCATAGCAATATTAATATTACTTGTTAATATTATGGTCTGTAAGCTTTTAAAAGTAAATAATAACAAATAAACTAGGGGTGTAAATTAATTAGCAGGAATTAATTTACACCCCTTTAGAGATAAGAAAAAGAGATGCAGTCTGGAATTTACATCTCCTTTTAAGAATTTTTCATTGTGCCATAGTGGCAAATAGTATCTCAAATTCTGTCCATCCGTCGGAAAGTCCTGATTTTGTTTTGTAGTCAAGGTCTCTGCATGCCATAAGAACAGCATCCAGCTTTTCAAGGCTTATATTCTTTATCTGTTTGAGATGCATGTTAACAAAATAATCCTTCTGACCGGTTTTAATTGCAATTTCTCTGGGCGACATAGTCCGGCTTAAAAGCTTTTCTTTTCTCAGCTGCGAATATTTTGAAAATACAGCCGCACAAAGGGCAATTGGTTCTTCCTTTAAAAGCTTTAATTCGGCAAGCTTTTTCCCTGCCTCGTTTATCTTTCCGTCCAGTATATCATCAATCATCTTAAAAACTCTGCTTTCGGGAATTTTGCATGAGCATTTGTCTATATCATCCTTTGTGATAAGATTTGAATGAGCTTTAAAACTTATCATCTTATCCATTTCACTTTTTAATATATACATATTCTCCGAACAGCATTCTATCATATAATCTGCAACCTCTGGGGAGATATTTTTTTCAAACTTTGTAAAATATCTTGAAATCCAGCTTACAAGGTCGCTTCTTTTCTGGCGGGGAAATTCATCGCAGGCAAAACCTTCGCTGATGAGCTTATAGAGTGCATTTCTTTTATCAATAGCTTTTTCTGAAAAAATAATAAGAGCAAAGTCGGGAAGGGTTGAAAGAAGCTCTTTCCAGAATTTCTTGTCATCCTCGGAGGATTTTTTAAAAATTCCGCTTTCTTTTATATAAACAATCTTCCTGTCGCTCATAAAGGGATAGGATGCAAAA
>JAFSBJ010000077.1 GCA_017437345.1 Clostridia bacterium
AACTTTGTCTATTTATTTTTAAAAATTATATTTACAAAGTCCGAATTTTAGTATATAATGTATGTTGTTGTGTTTTATGTTCAATATCATATGGAGAGGTATCGAAGTGGTCATAACGGGGCTGACTCGAAATCAGTTTGCGGGCAACCGCGCGTGGGTTCGAATCCCACCCTCTCCGTTTTAACTATCAAAATTTAAAACAGCAGCGCTGTGATGTAAATGTCACGGTGCTTTTTTTGAAAAGAGGGTGAATATAAATTGAGTAATGTAACAGAAATATTCGGTAGTGAGGTTTTTAATGACACAGTCATGCGTGCAACACTACCTGGAAATATTTATAATGCACTCAAAGAAACCATCACTGATGGTAAGCCGATGTCTTTAGAAACAGCTAATGCGGTAGCAAGTGCAATGAAAGACTGGGCGCTCAAAAAAGGTGCTACCCACTATACCCATTGGTTCCAGCCGATGACAGGCGTCACCGCTGAAAAACACGATAGCTTCATTTCTCCGGCAGAAGGCGGAAAAGCTATTATGGAGTTTTCCGGTAAGGAGCTTATAAAAGGTGAGCCTGATGCTTCGTCTTTCCCATCGGGTGGACTTCGTGAAACCTGCGAAGCCCGCGGCTACACAGCCTGGGATCCAAGCTCATTTGCCTTTATAAAAGATGGAACTCTTTGCATCCCAACAGCATTCTGCTCCTACGGTGGCGAGGCTCTCGATAAGAAAACACCGCTTCTTCGCTCAATGGAAGCCATAAATAAACAGGCTGTCAGAGTTTTAAAGCTTTTAGGTGATAATACCACCTGTAATATCAATATAACCGTAGGTCCCGAGCAGGAATATTTCCTTGTGGATAAAGAGCTTTATGATATGCGTGAGGACCTTGTTTTCACAGGACGCACTCTCTTTGGTGCCAAACCGCCAAAAGGTCAGGAACTGGACGACCATTATTTCGGTGTTATAAAACCAAGAGTATCTGCATTTATGAAAGAATTGGATGAAGAACTCTGGAAGCTTGGTATCTATGCCAAAACAAAACACAACGAGGCAGCTCCCGCTCAGCACGAGCTTGCTCCCGTTTTTACCACAGTAAATATTGCCACCGACCATAACCAGCTCACCATGGAAATGATGAAAAAGGTTGCCTTAAAGCACAATCTTGTTTGCCTTCTTCATGAAAAACCCTTTGCCGGAGTCAATGGTTCCGGTAAGCATAATAACTGGTCTATTTCAACAGATGGCGGAGAGAATATTTTCAAACCCGGAAAAAATCCTCATGACAATACCCGCTTTATCTTGTTTTTATGCGCAGTAATAAAGGCAGTTGACGAATATCAGGATCTTTTAAGAGTGTGCATTTCCACAGCCGGCAATGACCACCGCCTTGGCGGAGATGAAGCTCCACCGGCAATTGTTTCTCTGTATCTTGGAGAACAGATTGAATCTATTCTTGAAGCTCTTGAAAATGATGAGGAATATAGCGAGAAAAAGCTCGAAAAAATGCAGAGCGGTGCTCATGTTATTCCCACCTTCTCTAAAGATACAGCCGATAGAAACCGCACCTCCCCCCTTGCATTTACAGGTAATAAATTTGAATTCAGAATGCTTGGTTCAGCCAACTCTGTTGCAGGACCAAACACCATATTCAACACAATAATTGCCGAAGCTCTTTGTCAGTTTGCCGATGAGCTTGAAAAAGCAGAAGACATTAAATCTGCCACCGATGAGCTTATAAGAAAAACCATCAAAGAGCATAAAAGAATTATCTTCAGCGGCAATAACTATAGCGAAGAATGGGTGATGGAAGCCGAAAAAAGAGGTCTTTTAAATATCAGCAGTACCCCCGAAGCCATTCCATATCTTATAGATAAAAAGAACATTGATCTTTTCACAAAACATAGTGTATATAACGAAGCTGAGCTTGAAGCAAGATGTGAAATCCTTCTCGAAACCTATGTTAAAACAGTGAATATCGAAGCTTTAACTATGGTAGATATGATTAAAAAGGATATTATACCTGCTGTAAATAGCTACACAGAGGAGTTATCAAATGTGGCTCTTGCTAAAAAATCCTTTGTAAAATCAATAAACACTAAGGTGGAAGAAGAGCTTGTTATTCTTCTTTCGGGGCTTAATTCCAAGCTTTATGAAGCTGCTGAAACAATTGAAAAGACTATAGCTGATTCCTCCGAATTCGATGGAAACATCATGGGTCTTTCCCGTTATTATAGGGAGGTTGTTCTTGAAACAATGAACAGTGCAAGAGTAATCATCGATGAAATGGAAGTCAATACCTCAAGAGAATACTGGCCTTATCCTACATATGCAGATTTGTTATTCAGTGTAAATTAAGGTAAAAACAGCGTACTTTTAAATCCTTGGTACGCTGTTTGTTATTAAATAAAGAAATAAATAATATACATTAACCAGAGAGGTGTAAAATGGAATTTTTAAAAATAATTCAGTCAATTATTCTCGGAATAGTGGAGGGCATAACCGAATGGCTTCCAATAAGCAGCACAGGTCATATGATTCTTGTAAATAAATTTATGGGAATAGGGGATGGCGACTTCTTTTCTTCTCAGATTTTTCTCTATGTAATTCAGCTTGGTGCTATCCTTGCAATCGCCACTCTTTATTTCAAAAAACTTAATCCCTTTGCTTTGTCAAAAACCAAAGAAGAAAAAAATGCCACCTGGCAAATGTGGTTCAAGGTCATAGTGGCATGTATTCCTGCGGCAGTATTAGGTCTTTTATTTAATGATGCTATGGATGCAATCTCAACTCCTCTTGTTGTAAGCATTCTTCTTATCATCTATGGTATAGCGTTTATATTTATCGAAAGAAAAAATAGCTTTTCAAAAATTAATGATATGAGCGAAATGAGCTACAAAACAGCTCTTTTAATCGGACTATTTCAGGTTCTTTCAATAATTCCGGGAACCTCTCGTTCAGGCGCAACAATTCTTGGCGCAATTCTCATAGGATGTTCCCGCTGCCTTGCAGCAGAATTTTCGTTTTTTCTTGCAATCCCGGTTATGTTTGGTGTAAGCTTTCTTAAAATCGGCTCATATTTAAAAGATGTTTATATTGATAAAATAATATCTCCGCTTCCTTCAGCCGACTGGATTTTGCTTCTAATAGGAATGTTTGTTGCATATGTGGTTTCTCTTGCCTGTGTAAAATTTCTGGTAAGCTATGTAAGAAAACACGATTTCAAGTTTTTCGGATGGTATAGAATAATCTTAGGTCTTGCAGTTATTGCAATTTTCTATCTGCCAATACTCTTAAAATAATCATTATTCAAATATAAAGCCTTGTGCATTAATAACAAAAATTGAAATTTTTTGAAGATTAATGCACTTTTATATTGACTTTATCGCTTTAGTGTGATAAACTACTACCATACTAAATTAAAACTCAAAAGGAGAGTATCATTATGAAAAAAATATTATGTTTAATCCTTGCTCTTGCAGTATGCTTATCATTTGCTGCTTGCGCAGGTCAGGAAGAAGAAACAGCAGATAAATTAGTTATCGGCTACACAATCTATGAACCCATGAACTATATGAAAGACGGTAAGCTCGTTGGCTTCGACACAGAATTTGCTGAAGCTGTTTGTGCAAAGCTTGGTGTTGAACCCGAATTCGTTGAAATCAACTGGGACACAAAATTTGTTACTCTTGATGCAAATAAAATTGACTGTATCTGGAATGGTATGACAATTTCCGATGAAGTTAGAGAAAACTGTGATGTTTCAAAAGCATATGTTAAAAATGCTCAGGTTGTTGTAATGAAGAAAGATGTTATCGCAGACTATACCGATGTTGAAAGCCTCAAAGGTCTCAAATTTGCAGCAGAAGCTGGTTCAGCCGGTGAAGATGCAATAAAAGAAAATGGTCTTGATAAAAACTATAGCCCCGTTGCTCTCCAGACAGATGCCCTTCTCGCAGTTATGGGCGGTCAGGCAGATGCTTGCGTAATCGATATCACAATGGCAAAATCAATGACAGCTGAAGGCACAAGCTACGATGGACTCAGCTACTCCCTCGAACTCACAACAGAAGAATATGGTATCGGCTTCAAAAAAGGTTCTGAGCTCACAGCTAAAGTAGATGGCATAATTGACGAACTCAATGAAGATGGCACTCTCCCTGCACTTGCAGAAAAATATGGTGTTAACCTTGCATTCTAATTTTTGATTACATAGTTTTATCAAAAAGGCAGATTTTTATCTGCCTTTTTTGAGCGTATATATAGCTTAAGAATAAATAGTATAGGAATTATAAAATGTCATTATTTATAACAGTAACCTTAAGCCTTCTTGAAGGCCTTTTAACAACATTTAAAATATTCGGGCTCACTCTCTTAATGGCTCTCCCTCTTGGCCTTATCATATCTTTTGGCTCAATGAGTAAATTTGCCATAATAAAATGGCCCATCAAAACTCTTATCTGGGTTATCCGCGGCACACCTCTTATGCTTCAGCTTATAGTTTTCGGCTTTGGACCCGGTCTTATCGGTATAGATGGCATGGATACCTTTGTAGCTGTTATGATAGCTTTTGTGCTTAATTACGCCTGCTATTTTTCCGAGATTTTCCGTGGCGGAATTGAGAGTATTCCCCGTGGTCAATATGAAGCAGGTGCAGTTCTTGGTCTTACCAAAACCCAGG
>JAFSBJ010000078.1 GCA_017437345.1 Clostridia bacterium
AAGCCTACCACATCGTGCCCCTGGGCTTTCATTTCTTTGAATTTTGAATCTATTGCAAGAGTTGGAGACGGTGAAATAGATTCGAATTTTTTTGAATATTGCATCTTGCTAATCCTCCGATTTGAAACTAAAGATTTCAAAAATTTCATTTTTCTTTGAATATTATAGCATATTTGCTTTGTTTTTGCAAGTTGTTCAGGATAAAGTTTCATATTTTTTCAAAAAATTATGAAAATTGTTGAAAGCAATCTTATTTATGACAGTTTCATTGTAATTAATTGCCAAAAGCTTATCAAAAATCCTGTAGACACAAGCTGTATTTTCAAGATTTTTTGCCATTTTTTCGGCTCCGTCAAAGTCGGACCCGATGCATATTGCATCTTCTCCGCCAAGGCCCATAAAATGCTCTATATGCTTTATAACTGCATTTACATCAGCGTTTTCATCTGACACAAACGGAGGATAGAAATTTATTCCGCATATTCCTCCCCTTTTTGCAAGATAAACGAACTGCTCATCAGTAAGATTTCGCACATTGGGACATATTGCACGACTATTTGAATGAGTTGCCATAAAGGGCAGACTATATTCTGCAGTTGCTTCCCAGAAGCTCTTATCTGACATATGGGAAACATCAAGGATAACTCCATTTTCCTGCATTTGCCTGAGAGCTGCTTTGCCAAGGGAAGTGAGGCCGCTATTATTATTCCCTGCACCACCACAGAGAATATTATCATCATTATGACAAAGCCCCATGATTATTATTCCCAGGGATTTATAATACGATATATCTTTCAGAGAGAAATCTGGCTGTGAGCCCAGGTTCTCTATGGAAGCAAGGGCTGTTATTTTTCCCGACATGCAGTTTTTAACTATTCCCTTTATACTTTTCTCAAATGATATAAAACCGGGGTATGTTGCACATTCTTTTTTAAGGTAATTTAGTATATCTGAAACATCTTTTTTAAAATATTCTCCGCTATTATATATTGCAAAAACCTCAGTCATAGAGGAATACTTTTTTAAAGATGAAATATTAACCATATAACTACTGTTATTTAACGAATCATTATTTTTATAAAGCTTAGTAAGAGTGTCGCAATGAGCATCAAAATAGGGATATTTATATTTCATACCTTGTCTCCTAAATACACTATTATCTCAGAATTATTATATTTAGAATTAGCTGTTTTGGTTACAAAAAAGAGGTGTAAGCTCATTAAATGAACTTGCACCTCTTAATAATATTGATTTTTACAATCCCTTTTGAGGATTATATTTAAAAGATGGCATTAGTTGAAGCTTAAATAAATTCTGTTTGTGCTTTTTATCTATAAGTTCTTTTGTTTTTTCATCTTCACAAACACCTGTGCGGATATATTTATCCAGAACTGCATAGGTAAAACCAAGATTATCTTCATCGGTTTTGCCGCACAATCCATCGGACGGAACCTTTTCAACCAGTTCATAGGGCAGCTTAAGAAAATGACCTATTTCCTTTATTTCACTTACTGTAAAATCCGAAAGCGGAGAAAAATCTCCGGCGGCATCGCCATAGCGGGTGGAATAGCCTACCCAATCTTCTGAAAGGTTGCAGGTGTTGACTACTCTGCCATTTAGACTCTGACTTACTGCATAGAGAGTTGTCATACGGATTCGGGGAGAGACATTTATTTCGGTTTGCTTTGATATTTCAAGGTCTTTTGGCATATTTGCCATAAGACCGTCGCGGGCATCTTTGATATTTATGATATAGTGTTTTATTCCAAGATGATTTACAAGAAGCTTTGCCGCATCAATATCCGACTGCTCACCACAGGGCATAAGAACCCCGATTACCCTTTCGCGGCCAAGAGCCTCTACGCATAGTGCAGCAGCAATTGAGCTATCTTTTCCGCCGGAGATGCCAATTACTGCATTGCATCCCCTGCCATTTTCTTCAAAAAAATCCTGTATCCATTTTACAACCTCTGAGGTTGCTTTTTTTACATCAAACATACAAACCTCCATAACATATCAGATGATTTGCTTAGTATAATTATTTATTACATCTGACTTATTTTATTTTCTGCAAAATATTTTTTATTTCATCTTCATCTACATCATCTATAACCTGAAACAAATTATATATTCTATCTGTTGCCGCACCAAAGCTTACAAGATCATCTATAAGCTTTATAAGACTATTATAGAAGCCCTCTGTATTGACAACAATAATGGGGGCATCTATTCTTTCAAGGTATCTGAGAGTGAGCACCTGAAAGAATTCATCCATTGTACCCACTCCACCGGGAGCTATAAAGAAGATGTCGGCATGCTTTTCCATGAGAGTTTTTCTTTCGCTCATTGTGTCGACCATGATGGTATTGTCGCAGTTATAAATATCTTCAAAGGTGCTTATGAAATGAGGAGAAATCCCCATTATATAACCTCCGTTTTCATCTACTCCGCGGGCAACAGCTCCCATACATCCGGTTGCCCCGGCACCATAGACAAGAGAAAAATCATTATCTACTATAAGTCTTCCTAATTTTTCTGTTTTTTCCTTGTGGATATCGGCTATCTTGTCTGAAGCGCCGCCATAAACACAAGCATAATATCTTTTTGACATAATATCACTCCTTAAATTTCGGAAACATATTTTAAAAGCTCGTCAAAGCTTCCCTGAGGGTAAGCTGTTATATCTTTTTTATGGCGGTTTATGAGACAATCGGTATGGAGAAATACATTTAGTCCTGCCTTAGTAGCCACCATATCATCATCAACATCATTTCCGACCATAAGACATTCAGGCGGATTGAGACTTAGCTTATTTACAATTTCTGTGTAGTAAAGTGGATTGGGTTTACAATAGGAGGAGTTTTCATAGGTGGTATAGATTTCAAAATCGGTGTGGCAAAGGCCTGCCCAGGATATACGCTTTTCTATTGCTTTTGGAGGGAAAAGAGGATTTGTGGCAAGGACAAGACGATATCCCATATCTTTTAATTTATAAACAGTTTCTGCTGATTTTGGGTTACATGAGGTGAAGACCTTTAAAGAATCAAATTCTTTTTCGTAGTATTCATCAAAGTGGGGTTTATCATTATACGCTTTTTCTCCGTAGATGCCACAGAAAACCTCCCAGAATATGGCTTCGTTAGGACGGGTACCATCACCATTTACCATTGCAAAGGTTCCTTTTATGATTGAATCAATAAGCTTTTGGGGTTCATAGCCAAGAGGGGCAATTTTAGCTGATATGCTTTTGAAATATTCTTCTACAAATCTATCCTGATCCATTGGCAGAAGGGTTGCGTCCATATCGAATAAAACAGCTTTAAGTGACATAATAAATCTCCTTTCAACCGGTTACTCTGTGATAGTGCTTTTATTTACATCATCTCTTATTATACGATAAAATGCCGCAAAAACAGGAACCGACAGAAGAATTCCAAGAATTCCCATAACACCACCGCCAAGGGTTATCGCAGCAAGAACCCAGATGCTCGGCATATTGACTGAACTGCCAACAACCTTGGGATAAATAAGGTTTTCTTCTATCTGCTGAAGAACTATTATGAAAACGATAAACATAAGGGCTTTAAAGGGAGATACTGTGAGTATCATAAATGCTCCGACAGCCGCTCCGATAAAGGCTCCGACAATGGGAACAAGAGCGGTAAATGCAATAAGAGCTCCAATCATTGTGGCATAGGGCATGCGGAAAATCATCATACCCAATGAACAAAGGACGCCTAAGATTACTGCATCGGTACACTGGGCAACAAAATAGCGATGAAAAGATTCATCAAAAACAGTTATCACATACTTAATTATGGAGATTGCCTTCTGGGGAAGGTATCGTTTGAGAAGCTTAGTAAACTGACTTTTGAGTTTTGTCTTTGAAGACAGAAGATATATTGAAAAAATAATTGATACAACAGATGTTGTGATACCGGAAAATACTGATACTATTGTTCCCAGAATGACATCAAACACACTTCCCGCACCTGATGTGATGATATTTATAAGGTCATCTATTCTCGACTCCCAGTCAATGTCTGTTAAAAGAGATGATATATTCCCGGGAATAAATCTATAGTGTTTTATGGAATCTGTGATACCTTCGAGAACTCCCGGAAGCTTTGCTATTATAAGCTTGACACAGGATATAAGCTGAGGAAACACAAGAGATACAACAATTACTGCAACCGCAATTATTGACATAAACGATAAAAGCATACATAGCGGTCGACGAAGTTTTTCAACTGTTTTTCTTTTGGCTTTCACAAAAATATGTCTTTCATAAAAGCTCATTGGAATATTTACAATATATGCTATGGCAGCTCCTATTATAAGAGGTGATGAAGCACCAATAAAGGTTTGCAGAAATGCCGAGACATATTTGAAATATGTTATTGAAAGATACAGAAGAAATATGCTAAATCCTATTTTAAAGCAGTTTTTCCATGTTATTTGCATAATAACGCCCCATTTTTAATTTATTGATATCTATATTATAACTTTTATTTCAATTTTTCAATACTTTGGCAAAAACTGTTACACAATTGGAAAATTTGTTAAAGAATTGTTCAAAGTTTATTAATTGCATACGGATAGAATTTATGCTATAATATGCTATATTATTTTTTGGAGATGGAAAAATGTATAAGGCTACATATGAGACCAGATACGGAGATTACAGAGATTTTGACACAATAAAATTCGGATCACTATTGGATATTATTCAGGATGTGTCCACAAAAAACTCTGCCGAATGCGGGTATGGAATATACAAGCTTAGAGATATGAAAAAGGCCTGGCTTTTAAAAGGAATGAATATAAAGCTGGAAAAAAAGGTCAGAACGCTTACCCCCATTGATGTTTTGACTGCTGTGAAGCCGCCTAAAGGGGCAACATCCGAAAGAGGCTGCATCCTGATGCAGAATGGAGAGATTGTGGCTAAATCAATTGCAGACTGGTTTTTATTTGACGCCGAAAAAATGAGACCTGTGAGAATACCGCAGGAGATGCTTGAAAGCTATCAGACACATAATTTTGAAGACGAGTTTTTTTCATATGTTAAGCCGAAATTTATTCCTTTAGCACCTTGTGAATATACGGTGAGAGTGTCAAACAAGGAAATTGATACAAACTGTCACCTCAACAATCAAAAAGGAGCAGAGCTTTTAATGGATGCTCTGCCATATGAATTTGAATTTAATTTTGTTAAAACTATATTCAAAAAACCTTGTTATCTGGGTGATGTGCTGGAGGTATGCAAGCAAAAAACCGATAATGGATATTATGTTCATCTGCAGACAACAGAAAAAGAAATCTGCGTGGCAGGTACATTTGAGATGGTTTAAAAAGAAAATGGACTGTAAAAAACTATTGTTTTTTTACAGTCCATTTTTGGGGATTAGGAAAAAATGATTCGGAATGAGTAAATCGAACTCAAAGCAAGATTATTTCTTGCTTTGAGCGATAGCCCGACGCTGTACAAAAGTACTGCGAGTGGTGAGATTTGCTTATAGCAAAAAGGCATATATTTGAAGAAAAACATCTTAAAACAGATGTTTTTCAACCTATAAACCAAAATTTGAGGATTTATGAGCACACTTAACTCTTATGTTGGTTTCATTTTCGCCTTTTTGCGATCCGGACTTTTTTTACAATCCCTTTTGCATTTCTTGTTTATTTTACAAGAGACATATCTGCAGTGAAGGGATCTTCAAGAGAATAATGCCCACCAAACATCGCGGCTTTATTGCCTTCTATATTTATCTTTACTTTTGATATTCCGTCTATTGAACACAGTGAGTTTACAATAGAATGAACAGCAAGATTTTCCATTGAGGTGCCGCCGGTGAAATTATTGAACTCATCGTTTAGGTCAATGATGCACAAATCGCCCGAAACACTTACCGAAATTATCTCGGTATCGGAAGGAATGAGAGTGCAAAGATTGTTATCTTCGGGACCGTCGATTATTGCCTGAAGAACAGCTTTTGCAAGAGATGAATCGTTTTTGAAGGTTCGCTTTTCAGCCGATAGATTTGCTATATTCTCATCGGCATAATAAAGAGAAACTTCAACCTCTGCCTTCTTTTCTTCTTTTGGCTCATCGCTATTGTTTTCTATATCGGTTTGTACTGTGTTGTCATTGGGAGTATAACTAAGACCCCAGGTTGAAAAAATAACAGGCTTTCCTTCATTCATACGGTTAAGATCGATGGCATATGCAATTCCCAGAAGAATAGCAACAACAAGGATTACTGTTAGAACTGTTGTAAAAAATCGTTTCATACATTACCCTCCTATCATTTTGCGTAGGCATATCTGCCCATAAACAGAGTTTCAGCTGAATTGTTATCTCTTATAATAAAATAAAACGGTTTGTTGAATTTAATATCTACCGGCTCAGGCGGCAAAGCACTTCCTGCCATGCCGATGGCTGTGACTGCGGCAGCCTCTGTGCCTTTTTCATCAACGGAAATATAAGTTTTATGAATGGCCTCTGTGATAAACATATTTCCCATATCAAACATATTTTTGAAATCCGCCTTTTCCTGAGAGAAGGCATCGGTTATTCCAAGATTCATAAGAATATTATTAAGCGATGTTTCAAATTCTATTTTGAATTTTGGCATTGAGAGGTTTGTGTAGACAGAAGAAAGCTTATCTGAATTTATAATACTATTAAGCTCAGCTTCGGGATTCAAGATAGCATCTCCCATCATGAGATGCATACTCACATCAAGGCTATCATATGTATCAGAGCCAATATACTCTCCGTCAGACGATACTTTGGCAAATCTGTTTTTATAAGGAAGCTCCAATATGGTTATTCCTTCGGAATTATAAAGGGGCATCCAGGCGCGTCTATTCATAAAATCTATTGAGCTTTCTTTGCCATCTGCATATGTGAAAACATCTTTTTTGGTGGCAGCTTCATGAAATTCATTTGCCCATGCAGCCTTAAAATATATGGCATTTACAACGCTTGCCCAAAAATCGGGTGAATTTATTATTTTAGAAATTTTACCGTTTGTTTTATCATTTACCCATGAATTCACTTGAAAAACTGCATCTTTATTGTTGGTAGTCTTCACATCGGCATTATAGAAAGTTTTCATTCTTTCTTCATAGTCAGAGGAAAACCTCTGATTTGTTTTATCTGAATTAATCCATATTGAATTTGCAACAGATAACTTAAGGTTTTCTGTTTGGGAATATTTTTCTATGAGGTCTTTTGAAAATTCATTGAATGTATCCAGGTCATCAACACATATGGTATTTAAAATCTGCTCTTTTGTCGTTCCGCTTGCACCATTTGCCACAAGGGCAAGAGCCATTTTTACAGAAAGCGGAGAAAACATATGGTTTTTATCCTTGGGCATCTGCGACAGAAGTTTATCTGAAAACTCAGGCTTGGATTTGTGATTTGGTTCTGCAAATTCTGCCATTCTTACAAGAGTTACAATTGCTTCTTCTGTGGTAAAAATATCTTTGGGGCTGAATTTATTATTTCCTGTGCCTTTCATTATTCCCATATTGGAAATACGCTGAATACTATCTGCCGCCCACGGGGATATGCTGCTTTCATCAGCATAGACAAAATACATTTCTGTGCTTACTGTATTCAGGTATTTATCTGCTATACGAACAAGGATAGTGGCAGCTTCTTCTCTTGTTAAAAAATCTGCCGGGGCAAATATTCCTTCCGCTTTGCCTGTTATGATTCCCATATCAAAAAGGGCGTTTATTTCGGAAGATGTTGTATCTGAAAAATTATCACTCGCCTTTGGAACGGGAGCTTTTAAAACAATTGATATAAGATTAAAGGAAAGAGAGCAAAAATCGTCGCGTCTTATTGCACCGCGATAATTATAGGATTTATCTGGCGAGGTAACTTTTAATTCATAGCTTTTCTGGACATCGGAGGCTGCCCACTCGCTTGGAGCTGCCAGAAATATTCCATTTTCCCCGGAAAAGGCTGTAAAAGCTGAGAAAACTAAAATCAACACAAGAAAAACAGATACTAATCTTTTCATAAAGCTTCATCTCCTGTTATTTTATGAATATATTATATAATAAATTAATGAGCATTTCAACAAAAATATTATTATTTGGTTTACATTTTATTTTGGTGCTTTGAACAAAAAATGTGGATAAAGTGGATAGTTTTGTGTATAACTCTGTTTTTGCAGAGCATTTTTTCAAAAAACGCCTCCAAAATTCCACAAATTATGATGATAAAAATATTGAGGTTTACATAATACAATTATTTATGACAAAGTTCATATGCAAAAAAAGATGACCTATTCACGGTCATCTTTTTTCAGGTATTCTTTTAATTCACTCATTCTGTTTATAGCATCATTATAACCTTCGTCATACATTCTTTTAAGGCTATCAGGGTTCTTTTCGGAGCGTTTCCATCCATCGGTACATTTTGGAGCAAATACAAAGGCTTCTCCCCTTTTTTCCATTTCAAAAAGATGTTCTCTGCTTTCGTTATATATGCTGCTTCTTGTCTTCAACACATCTGAAAAGTTTTTATTTTTCCTGAAGAAAAAGGATGAAATCTTTGATTCTGCATCACTTTCTTTTTTATAGCTTCTTTCTCTGGTTAAAACCGCTACAAGCTTATCTGCACCAATACTCTGGGCAAACTTAACCGGAAGAGGATCACTGCAGCCACCGTCCATATAACGGTTGCCATCCATAACTACAGGCTGAAACATAAAGGGCAGTGAGCAGCTTGCAAGAACAATCTGCCAGGATTTTTCATAATCGTCTATTTTTATATATTCAGCTTTGCCTGTGTCGATATTTGTTACGACAGCATACACATCTCCGGCAAATTTCTGAAAGCTTTCATAATCGAAAGGAAGATATTTTTCAGGAAGCTCACGAAAGACAAAGTTTATGTTATAAAAGCTTCTGTTATGCTTTTTAAAATAGTATTTAAAGCCCATATAGCGCTTATCACCAACATATTTCATTCCTATCTGAAGGCTTCTGCCTTTTTGCTTTGATATATAGGATATACCATTTGCTATTCCGGCAGAGACGCCAACAAGGACATCTGTTTCTATTCCATTTTCAAGAAATGCATCAAGAATACCGATGGTATAGTAGGTGCGATTGGCACCACCTTCAAGAACAAGAGTTGTCATAGGATTTTCCCTTTCGTATTTTTCAATATTATAGCACAAAATCTACATCCGGTCAAACAAGTATTTTTGAAATCAGATTTATTATAAAGCAGATAGAAATACCGAAAAGAGTTGGCAGGATAAACGCTACTAAAGTCCACTTAAGGCTTCCTGTTTCCTTTTTTATTGTCATAAGAGTTGTTGAACAAGGCCAGTGAAACATTATAAAAATTACTGCACATAGAGCTGTTGCCAGACTCCAGCCATTTGCAGAAAAAACAGAATATATTTTTTCATAGCCTCCTGCATCTGAAAGTATGCCTCCCTGTGAATATAGCATAAGAGCTATAGGGAGAACAATTTCATTTGCAGGAATACCAAAAATAAATGAAGTGAGCATAACTCCATCAAGACCAATAAGCCTACCGAAAGGATCAAGAAAGCGGGATATATGGTTTATAATTGAAACGCCATCAATGCTGATATTTGAAAAAGCATAAAGAAGAATGCCCGCAGGAAAAGCCACAACAATTGCACGACCAAGAACTTTTGCAGTCCGGTCTATAACAGAGCGGACAATTATGCTTCCTATCTGTGGTTTTCTATAGGGAGGAAGCTCAAGGGCAAAGGATGCAGGAATTCCCTTAAGAAGGGTTGATGATAAAACCCTTGATGCTACAAGGGATAATAAAACAGATAAAATGATAAAACCTGAAAGATAGAGGCTGGAAAGAAGTGAACCTGAAAGTCCGGAAGACGAAAAATAGATTGATATGAGAGTTATTAGAGATGGAAATCTTCCATTGCAGGGAATAAAGGAATTGGTGAGGATTGCTATGAGTTTTTCCCTTGGTGAGTCAATTATTCTGGCACCTGTGACCCCCGCTGCATTGCAGCCAAATGCCATACAGCTTGTTAGCGCCTGTTTGCCACAGGCTTTGCATTTTTTAAAACACTTATCAAGATTGAATGCCACTCTTGGAAGATAGCCCACATCTTCAAGGATGGTAAACAGAGGAAAGAAAATTGCCATTGGAGGAAGCATAACTGCCACAACCCAGGCAAGCACGCGGTAGCCGCCAAACACCAGCATATCAGAAACAAAACGAGGGATATGAAGGCTATTCATAAAGCTTACAAGATATTTTTCAAACGAAAACAATATTTTGTAGATAAGCTGCGACGGATAGTTGGCACCTTTAAGAGTGATAAAAAAGATAATACACAACATAAAAAGCATAAATAATCCGCCGGTTATTTTTCCCGTGAGAATTCTGTCGCTTTTGGAAAAAACTTTTGGTTTTCTTTTTTTGCATGTTTTTACTGAGCTTTTTGATATACGGTGGGCAGACCTCAGAAGTGTTACAGCTATTATGTCTTTCACATCTTCTTCCGATATCCCCTTTTCAAATAAAATGTTCATTGCTTTATGACGGGCAGAATACAAAAGACCAAGCTTTTGAGAGTCACCCTTTGCACACTGTTTTATATATGTCCAGGCTGTTTCGTCATTTTCAAGGATACGCAAAGAAAAATAGCGGATGTTTTGGGATATAATTTTCCTCAGTGCTTTTGAGACCAGTTTTACAGCATACTCAATGTTTTTTCCGTAATCTGTTTTAAAGCTTTTTCCTGCTTTACTGATATTTTCAACACAAGCAAACAAAGAATCTATGCCTTGTTTTTTTCTTGCATTTATAATTGTTACAGGTGATTTAAGTTCGCCGCTTAAGCGCGCTGTGTCTATATGTATGCCATTTTTTTCGCAAACATCGGCAAAATTAATTGCAACAATGACTTTATCACATATTTCACATATCTGAAGAACAAGATTAAGGTTTCGTTCCAGAGACATTGCATCACATACAACTACAACACATTTTGCATCCCTGCAGCGGATAACTTCTTCTGCACATGCTTCTTCAGCAGATTCAGCTTTAAGAGAATATGCACCGGGGATATCGGCTATGGTGTATTTTTTTTCATTATGGAAATAGGTTCCAAAGGCTGTGCCGACAGTTTTGCCGCTCCAGTTGCCTGTGTGTTGTTTCATACCTGTGAGGTAATTAAAAAGGGTGCTTTTTCCGACATTTGGATTGCCGGCAAGAATTACAAGGTTTTCATCGGGTGATTCGTCGGCAGTATGAGATAGATAATCTTTTCTTTTTTTAAAAAGATTAAAGGGAAAGCCCATATTATCACTCCACATAGTTTTGTTATTATATATTTATATGATTATACGAGCAATATTGTGAATAAACATAATAAAGGGATTGTAAAAACATTTTTTACAATCCCTTTGATATAAGCTTTTCTCAAAATAAATTAAAAATCAACACACACTTCAACCGGGCAGTGGTCTGAGCCAAGAATGTCTGTGTGGATATCGGCTGATATGAGTTTTTCGTTAAGATCTGATGACACAAGAAAATAGTCGATTCTCCAGCCTGCGTTTCTCGCTCTGGCATTCATTCGATATGACCACCAGGAGTATATGTCGGTTTTATCAGGATAGAAGAACCTGAAAGAATCAGTAAAGCCACTTTCTTTGAGCTTTGCCATTTTTTCTCTTTCTTCGATGGTAAAGCCGGCGTTATGAATATTTGTTTTAGGATTTTTCAGGTCGATTTCTTCTGCGGCAACATTAAGGTCTCCACACACTATTACAGATTTTTTTTCTTTAAGCTTTAAAAGATAATTTCTGAAATCGTCTTCCCATTCCATTCGATAATCGAGTCTTTTTAATTCATTCTGGGAGTTGGGTGTGTAAACACAGACAAAATAGAATTTATCATATTCTAAGGTGATTACCCTGCCCTCGTGGTCGTGGACATCGATATTCATTCCATAGCTTACGCTAAGAGGTTCTTCCTTAGCAAAGACAGCTGTTCCGGAATAGCCTTTTTTATCGGCATAATTCCAGAACTGATGATAGCCCGGAAGGTTCATTTCTATCTGACCTTCAACAAGTTTTGTTTCCTGAACGCAGAAGATGTCTGCATCAAGAGCGGAAAAAGCTTCATAAAAATTTTTTTGAACAACAGCCCGCAAGCCATTTACATTCCACGAAACAAATTTTTTCATATATCTTATCTCCTGACACTATGAGTTTATTCTTTTGATGAAGAAGCTGAATTGTTTATTTCATCTATATTATCTTTTATTATTCCTTCATCTATTTCAAGGTTTACATTTTCACCGGAGCTTTGCGCTGATTGCTCGCTGTGTGTTTCATTATATGAATTTGTGCTGTTTATAAATTCTTCAGAAAAAAGAGTTGAAACAAACTGTGCAGCTGTAAAAAGCACACACCACGACACCATAATTATTAAAAACAGCTTTATTCCGTGCCAGTCGTAATGATTGGAAAAACCAACAATTATAACAGGAGCCACAAGTATCATAACTATTAACAGTTCCACAACAATTGCAAGAAAAACATCCATACTGTTTCCAAAATCTCCGGAAACTGTGAGTCTTATGCTGTTTACAGCAAAAACCAACACCAAAACATAATAAAAACAGGCAATTATTCTTTTTATTAAAGACCCTGTGCGAAATCCGGGAAGAGAAAACTTCCCGCTATGTTTATTATAATCTTTTGTATTTAAAATTCTCATAATTCACCTCAAAAAAATATATATTTGAGTATATCACAGCTACATTTTTTTTGCAAGAATTTTATGTTAATCTGCAAAAATACTGACCGTCATCAAGTATCATTATTCCAACAACATAGAACACCTCACCGGAATCGGGAATATTAAATTCTATTGCGCAATCGGATGCATTTGTAAATGGATTATAAAGCCCCTTTTTTCGCTTACAGCCAACAGCATATATTCTGTTTTCATTGCACACGCCAAAATACCAGGCTATGCCCTGCACAAGGCAATTTATATAGCCTTCACTGCAAAGCAGATGCTCTATGGATGAAAGAGCGAAATATTCCCTGGGGTTGTCTATTTTATACCAGGTAAAACCGGGGAAACCCGGGATGTCTGTTTTCTCATAGAGGCTTGTCCTTTGGAGTATATAGGAAACTGCATCATTTGCCTTTTTTGGATCGGGTTCTTCTTTTAATGAGCCGAGAATATCTCTTGCTCTTTTAAGACTTGCATCGTTTTCATCACTTTCCGATTTTTTTGCAGTATAAAAAACACCGTCTTTGTTTTTTATGATAAAATGAGAGAATAAGCTGACATTTATACCATTGTTTTCAAGATAAGACAAACTATATTTTTTATCGACGGAGTATATTCCATCATTACTATTAAAATAGCCTATTTCAAGCTCTTTGTTATCACAAAAAACTGCACAAAGGCTTGAATAACAGTTTATTTTTGATGATTCGGCAGAGCTTTTAATTTTAAAAAAGCCATCAGATATATCATATTCAATTTCTGTGTTGTCACACAAATGAGCTACGCATTTTTGCCACATAGAGAAAACCCCCTTTAAATAATTATATATATTTAAAGGGGGTTTTATGATTATTCTTCGATATAAACTTTTTTCATAACAACAGGAGTAAGAGGTTTATCGCTGAAATCTGTTGGAACTTCTGCCATCCTGTCGACAACATCCATACCTTCTGTAACCTTTCCAAATGCGGCATAGGCACCATCAAGATGAGGAGCATCTTCAAAACAGATAAAGAACTGACTGCTTGCTGAATTTGGCATCATTGAACGAGCCATTGATATTACGCCTCTTTCGTGCTTCAAGTCATTTGTTATTCCGTTCTGCGCAAATTCGCCCGTTATATTGGTTCCACTTCCGCCCATTCCTGTGCCTTCAGGATCTCCGCCCTGAGTCATAAATCCGGGTATTATGCGGTGGAATGTGAGTCCATCATAGAATCCTTCTGAAACAAGATCTATAAAATTTTCAACTGTTTCGGGGGCATATTCAGGATAAAGCTCCACGGTAAAGCTGCCACCATCTTCCATTTCAAAGATTACTTTTGTATTTTCTTCCATTGTGATTATTCCTCTCTGTAATATTATATTCTTGCAACGCCGCTTTTTCTTGCAGCTTCGCCAACTGCTTTTGCAACTGTTTTGCCTATTCTTTCATCAAAAGCCATGGGAAGGATATATTCTTCACTAAGTTCTTCATCTGAAACAAGGCTTGCGATAGCATAGGATGCCGCCATTTTCATTTCATCGTTGATGTCACTTGCACGAACATCCAGAGCACCTCTGAAAATTCCGGGGAATGCAAGAACATTATTTATCTGATTTGGATAGTCGGAACGACCTGTTCCCACAATTCTTGCACCTGCCTCCTTTGCAAGATCAGGCAAAATTTCGGGATTGGGATTTGCCATGGGAAATACAATGGCACCTTCTGCCATTGATGAAACCATTTCCTTTGAAATTATGTTGGGAGCTGAAACACCGATTACAACATCTGCACCCTTCATTGCATCAGCAAGATTTCCCTTTATGCACTGGCTATTTGTTATTTCAGCAAGTTCTTTATGAGCATCACTTAAGCTTTCGTCACCTTTGCATATGATACCGAATCTATCACACATTATTATGTTTTTTAAGCCAAGCTTCATAAGATGGGTTGCTATTGCAGTTCCGGCAGAGCCTGCACCATTTATAACGCATTTGATTTCTGTTATATCTTTTTTAACTATTTTAAGAGCATTTAAAAGGGCTGCAGCAACAACGATAGCTGTTCCGTGCTGATCATCATGAAACACGGGAATATCACATATTTCCTTTAATTTTCTTTCGATTTCAAAACAGCGGGGAGCTGCTATATCTTCAAGATTTATTCCACCGAAGCTTCCTGAAAGAAGATACACAGTTCTTACTATTTCATCAACATCCTTTGATTTTATGCAAAGAGGGAATGCATCCACATCGGCAAATTCTTTAAAGAGAGCACATTTTCCTTCCATAACAGGCATACCTGCCTCAGGACCTATATCACCAAGCCCAAGAACTGCTGTTCCGTCGGTGATTACTGCAACAAGGTTATGACGACGGGTTAATTCATAGGATTTGTTTATGTCTTTATTTATTTCAAGACAAGGCTCTGCAACACCGGGAGTGTATGCCAAAGAAAGCTGCTCTTTATTATTTATTTTTGTTTTTGAAACAACTTCTATTTTTCCCTTCCACTCATAATGTTTTTTTAAGCTTTCTGCTCTTATATCCATTATTATCTCTCTCCCTGTTGTATTATGTTTTTAAGCATTTTACCACAAATTGCATTATATTGCAATAATAATTACAGATATTAATTTTAATATTTTTGGTTTATTGACACAAGACCTATGGCATGGTATACTTTTGTTAATTCATTATTGAGGTGATAGAAATGGTAAAACACATAATTTTATGGACACTTAAAGCGGACTTGCCAAATGAAGAAAAAGCAGAAATAAAAAAAGGCATTAAGGAAGGTTTAGAAGGTCTTTCAGGAAAAATCCCCGGTCTTATTGATATAAAAGTTGAAACAGGGAGACTCCAGAGCTCAACTGCAGATTTAATGCTTGATTCTACATTTGAAAACGAAGAAGCCTTAAAAGCTTATTCGGTTCATCCATTACATGTGGATGTGGCAAATAATAAGGTAAGACCATATACAGCAGTTAGAAGCTGTTTGGATTTTGAATTTTAACCATAAAAAATGCACTCATATTGAGTGCATTTTTTATTAATCATATTTTTAAAGTAGTTTTCTTATAACTTCTTTGCGTTCTTCCTTTATAAGGTATATGGGAGCAACATCAAACACGGTTTTGCACCCTTTTATTCCCTCTTGGTTCATTCTGCAGGCAGCTCTGGCATAAGCTACAATAACAGAAGCGGTAAACTCCGGATTTGAATCAAGCTTAAGCTTATACTCTATTATATTATTATGCTCAAGATCTTTTCCGGTTTTTCCGCTACGAACAACTATTCCGCCATGGGGAAGACCGGAATGATTCTTCTTCATCTCTTCTGCAGAAATGAAATGAACAGTTGTGTCATAATCGGCAAAATAATTGGGCATTGTTTTGATTTCTTCCTCTATTCTTTTAAGATCTGCCCCTTCTTTTGCAACAACAAAACACTCTCTTGTGTGCTTCTGACGGGTTGAAAGGCTTGGGTTTTCACCGCTTAGAACCTTTTCCACAGCTTCATCAACCGGAATGGTATACTGACGGGCATCCAATACCCCATCTATTCTTCTTATTGCATCAGAGTGGCCCTGACTTACGCCTTTTCCCCAGAAGGTGTAGTCTGCACCGTCGGGAAGGACAGCATTACCAAACATTCTGTTTACAGAAAACATTCCTGGATCCCAGCCAACTGAAATTATGGCTGTTTTTCCGCTGCGACTGCATGCTGAATCAACTTTTTCAAGATGCTCAGGGATTTTTGCGTGGGTATCGAAGCTATCTACAACATTAAAATACTCCGCATATTCGGGGGTTTGCACAGGAAGGTCTGTGGCACTTCCGCCGCAAAGAATTAAAACATCTATTGAATCCTTCATTTTTTTAGCTTCGTCTATATGGAGAACGGGAACTCCGGCAGTTAGTATTTTAACAGATTCAGGGGGTCTTCTTGTGAAAACCGCCACAAGCTCCATATCGTCATTCTGGGCAATGGCACATTCTACCCCTCTTCCAAGGTTACCATAGCCTAATATACCTATTTTCATTTTATTTCGCTCCTTCAGATGTATGTTTATTATGTATTATTCTTCGAAGTTATGACCACATTTTGGACAGAATTCAAAATCTTTATCAAGCTTCATGCCGCATTTTGGACACTGTTTTTTATTAACGAGTTCGTTGAAGTTTTCCTGCATATCATCTCTTTTTTCGGTAAGAGCTGTGATTGTATCACATAATTCTTTGATTCCATCTGTGATGTCTTCATCTTCTGCAGCATTATACACAAGCTTTCCTATCTTTTTGAAATTTTCCTCGATTTCGGAATTAATCTCTACAAGCTTATATTTAAGCTTTGCAATTTCTATAACGCTTTCGGATGTTTCTTTTGTTTTCTGCGCTGCAACTGAAAAACCTTTTTTAATTTTTGAAAAATCAATCTTCATAATTAACAACTCCTTTAAAATCTTTATATTACAAATTTTTTAATCTGTCAAGATAGTTTTTAAATTTTTCTTCTGTGGCATTATTACCTGGATTATAATATTTTTTATCTTTAAGATTGTCGGGAAGATACTGCTGTTTTACATAATTGCCCGGATAGGAATGAGGGTATTTATAGCCTATGGCATGGCCAAGCTTCTGAGCGCCGGAATAATGACCATCTTTTAAATACGCCGGAATATCGCCGGCATTTCCTGATCTTATGTCGGCAAGAGCATCATCAATTGCGCAAATGGCTGCGTTTGACTTGGGCAGGCACGAAAGAAAGATAACCGCCTCGCTAAGGGGAATTCTTGCTTCGGGAAAGCCAAGCTGAAGAGCTGAATCAACGCATGCTTTAGTGACTGTGATGGCTGTGGGATACGCAAGACCAACATCCTCGCAGGCAATTACCATAAGCCTTCGGCATATTGATATTAAATCACCGCCTTCTACAAGCCTTGCCAGATAGTGAATTGCAGCATCGGGGTCGCTGCCTCTTATGGATTTCTGAAATGCGCTGAGAGCATTATAGTGGCTATCGGCATCTTTATCAAAGAAGAATGCTGATTTCTGAGTTACGGAAAGAGCATCATCGGCTGTGACTATGAGTTCTTCTGCCAGGGGGGAAATCTTCATTTTTATGCACATTTCAAGAGCTGTGAGAGCCTTTCTGACATCGCCATATGAAGCAAGCGCAAGGTGGTCTATAACTTCTTCTTCTATTGACATTTTCTTTTTCCCGTATAGCTCTGGAAGGCTTTTACACGCGCGCAAAAGAGCCCTTTTTATATCATCAGTTTCCACGGGTTTGAATTCAACAACTGTGCATCTTGAAAGAATAGCATTATATACATAGAAATAGGGATTTTCCGTGGTGCTTGCTATAAGAGTTATACTGCCATTTTCTATATATTCCAAAAGAGATTGCTGCTGTTTTTTATTAAAATTCTGGATTTCATCAAGATAAAGAAGCACTCCGCCTCTTGTTTCAAATGAATCAAGGTCGGATGCAATTTCTTTGATATCTTTTGTGGAAGCATTGGTGGCATTTAGCTTATAGAGTTTTTTTCCGCATACATCAGCACAGATATTGGCAACGGTTGTTTTCCCCGTGCCGGAAGGACCATAAAAAATCATATTGGGAATGTTGCCTGATTTTACGAGATTGGTTATAAGCTTATCTTCACCTATTATATGATTCTGCCCCACAACATCATCAATTGATTTTGGGCGCATTACATCTGCAAGTGGTCGCAAGGGTATCACCTCTTTTGAAACTTAATTTTAAAGATAAAAGGCGGAGCACAGCTCCGCCGAAGGTATTTTATCTGTAAAGAGGATATTTTTCGGTGAGAGCTTTAACTCTTGAAACTATCTCTTCCTTCTTTTCTTCGAAGGAATTAATTGTGAGAGATATAAGAGCAGCTATTTCTTTCATATCTTCTTCTTTCATTCCTCTTGATGTAACAGCAGGTGTTCCGATTCTTACACCACTTGTAACAAATGGACTTGCTGTTTCAAAGGGAACTGTGTTTTTATTAACTGTGATGCCAACCTCATCGAGCATATGTTCTGCATCTTTACCGGTTACATCTTTATTTCTTAAATCGATGAGCATAAGGTGGTTATCTGTGCCACCCGATACAAGGTTGAAGCCTTCAGCCATAAGAGCTTCGGAAAGAGCCTTTGCATTTTTTACTACCTGTGTCTGGTAGGCTTTGAATTCATCGGAAAGAGCTTCTTTAAAGCATACTGCTTTTGCAGCAATAATATGCATAAGAGGTCCACCCTGGATTCCGGGGAACACTGCTTTATTTATAAGCTTTGCATGTTCTTCTTTACACATAATCATACCGCCACGAGGACCTCTTAAGGTCTTGTGAGTTGTGGTGGTGACAAAATCTGCATATGGTACGGGATTTGGATGAAGACCTGCAGCAACAAGACCTGCAATATGGGCAATATCAACCATGAGATATGCACCGCATTTTTTTGCTATTTCAGAAAGTCTTTCAAAATCTATTACTCTTGGATATGCACTTGCTCCGGCAACAATTAATTTTGGTTTATTCTCCATAGCAAGCTTTTCGATTTCATCATAATCAATAAGGCAGGTGTCTTTTGCAACACCATAGGGAATAATGTTGAAATATTTACCTGAAATATTAACGGGGCTTCCGTGGGAAAGGTGACCACCATGAGAAAGATTCATACCGAGAACTGTGTCGCCGGGATTTAAAACTGCAAAAAACACAGCAAGGTTTGCCTGAGCACCTGAATGGGGCTGAACATTGGCATGATCACAGCCAAAGATTTCTTTTGCTCTTTCTATGGCAAGATTTTCAACGATATCAACACACTCACATCCACCATAATATCTTTTGCCCGGATAGCCTTCGGCATATTTATTTGTTAATGGGGTTCCCATTGCTTCAATAACTGCACTGGACACAAAATTTTCACTGGCAATAAGCTCTATTTTGTTTCTCTGTCTGTCAACTTCCATTTCGATAGCATTTGCTACCTCAGGGTCGATTCTTTTAATTTCTTCTGTACTGTACATATGCATATACCTCCTAATTAACATACACTATACTGTATTATACAATTATTTTACACATTTTTCAATACCTATGTAAAAAATATTTATTAAATTAATTGTTGAAAGACGATAATTTTTATGTTATAATTGCCATAAACAGATATTTTTAAACCTCTTTTAATAAGGGAGGAAGAACATGGCGTCTTATGCAAGAGCTTTTAGTGGTATATGCCAGGAATGTGAAAAGCAGTTTCCTATGGCAGACCGTTTTTGCACAGTTGTTAACCTTGATATGGAAGGTTTTGAAAAAGACAAATTTCTCGACGGTAGTCTTAACAGAGTGTGCTGTCCGTTTTGCAATACGGAGTTTACATTTGAGCTTCCTATGATTGTGCTGTCAGGAAGAAAAAAATTTGCCTGTCTTGTGGATCCGAATGTAGATATCAAAGGAATTGAGGCAATTAAAAATCCTCCGTACATTCTTTTTGGAGATGATTTCACCTTCAGGTGCGTGAGGTATATGGAAGAAGCAAGA
>JAFSBJ010000079.1 GCA_017437345.1 Clostridia bacterium
CCTGCATCCAGGGTGCGGGAATCAGCTTACTTATCCACATAAGCACAGTTGCCAGTGCTATCATAATAGCACTAAGCGATAATTTTTTAGTTGTGTTCATAATAATTATTCCTTTCACTAATAGATTTTGAAAAGAATAATCCCAACAAAAAATCGAACCGCGGGAAATCGGTTCGATTATAGAAAATCAAAGCAAATATTTCCCTACGTTGGCATTATCCAAATCAGGTTATAGGTTAAAGCGGCAATACGCTTACTCTCAGCCTGCATGCGCAAGCACCCAGATTTAATTTTTGTTCCGGAACAAGCTTATTATAGCTCTATATATTTTATTTGTCAATAAAAATATTATTTTGCGTTTTCTTCCTGCATTGTTTTCAGCTTTTTATTTTGCAAAAATAAACAATAAAATTTAATTAAATCTTTCTTATTTATCTAAAACAATGAACTTAATTTTATTTTTGTTTTTCACTTGATATTTATTGGTAAATGTAGTATAATATCTAATGTCGCACAACCGGGGCAGTAGCGGTGCCCTGTACTTGCAATCCGCTGTAGCAAGGGTTATATCCTTTCTGAGGGTATTTCTGTTTTGGAAAGTGCAGGTCAAGTGGCGTTGACGATTGGGTCTTGCGCAATACATTCCTGTGAACCTGGTCAGGTGAGGAATCAAGCAGCCATAAGCAGTTTTATGTATGTGCCGCGAGAGTGCCCGGTCTGAGCTAACTAACCTGTAACGCCAGGATAGAATATTCGATTTTAGGATGTGCGACTTTTTTAATAAAAAATTTTTGTGTAAATGAGGTGAAAAAATGGCATATAAAGCTCTCTATAGAAAATGGCGTCCCGATACCTTCGATGCAGTAATAGGGCAGAACCACATAACCGATACCCTCCGCAATGAAATCCTAACAGGACACCTGGCTCATGCATATCTTTTCACCGGAACCCGCGGCACAGGTAAGACCTCAACAGCCAAGATTCTCAGCCGCGCTGTAAACTGCATGAATCCTCATAACGGTAACCCATGTAATGAATGTGAATGCTGCGTTAAAATTGCCAATGAATTAAGTCTTGATGTTATGGAAATAGATGCCGCATCCAATACAGGCGTCGATAATATCCGCGACATTATCGAGCAGCTTGGCTACCTTCCTTCAATGGGGAAATATAAAGTATATATCATCGACGAGGTTCATATGCTGTCAACCGGAGCCTTTAATGCACTTTTAAAAACTCTGGAAGAACCTCCTTCTCATGTTATATTCATTCTTGCAACCACAGAAGTTCAGAAAATCCCTGCAACTATTCTTTCAAGATGCCAGAGATTTGATTTTAAAACAATAAGCGTTTATGATATAGTTTCCAATATCAAAAAGATTATTGAATCCGAAGGAATAAATGCCGATGAAGATGCTCTTGAATATGTGGCATTTTTAGGTGATGGTTCAATGCGAGATTCACTCAGTATCTTTGATCAGTGCCTTGCATTTAAAAATAACGACATCACTCTTTCTGATGTCACAAATATTGTTGGCGCCATAGACGACACAGTTCTCTACGACTTTGCCAAGGATATTGCAAAATCAGATGTTTCATCAGCTCTTGCCCGCTTTAATTCCTGTGTTAATTCAGGAAAGAATTTTGATAATATAATAAATGGTCTTATGCAGGTAATGCGTGAGATTTTAATGTTTAAAATTAATTCTGATGAATATGCAGTCAGCAAGCTTAAGCGCAAATGCCTATCAGAGTGTGCTCCGCTGTTTGAAATTCCGTCTTTAGTGAGATACATCGGCATTTTAAATGACTGCATCCATTCCTTTAAAAGCTTTTCTTCCCAAAGGGTTCTTTGTGAGTGTGCTCTTATTAATCTTACAACACCCCAGCTTAGCTGCGATACAGATTCCCTTGCTTCAAGAATAGCCGCTTTGGAAAATAGACTATCATGCCTTGAAAAGAATCCCCCTGCAAGGGCAGAACAGGTAGAAGCACCGATGAATCAATATCCGGAAGATGAAATTCCTCTTCCTGAGCCGCCGCAATATGAAGATGCTGTGATTCCGGATGATATTACCCCTGTCAAAAAAGAGGAATCAAACATTCCTCAGGGCGACGGAGCAAAGATTATAGCCAATTGGAATGATGTTATGACAGCTATAAGCTCCACAGGTAAAATCAGAGTCTTTACAGCTCTCTACGGAATCAAACCTCAGTTTGATGATGGAAAGCTTGTTATTTGCGTAACAGATAACGATAAAAAGCGTCTTTTAACCGAGAATCTTGGTTTAATAAAAGACAGCATAAAATCATCCATTGGTGTTGATGCTGAAATAATTTTTACTGCAGAACCACCCGTAATTCAGAAAAAAGATGATGTATTTTCCAATCTTGGAGATATAAAGAAAAACTTCCCTGCAAACATAAGGATTGATTGACAATAAAGGGGATTTGTGGTAAAATATATAACTAATTTATGATACAAAAGCTGGAGGTAATACACATGGTAAAAATTGCTATAATTGGTTTTGGTGTGGTAGGTTCAGGTGTTTATGAAGTTCTTCGCAAAAATGCGTCGGATATAGCCTCAAATGCCACCACAGAAATCGATATTAAATATATTCTCGACATCCGTGATTTTTCGTCACATAGCGAAAGTCATCTTTTTGTAAATGATGTCAATACCATAGCAAACGACGAAGAAGTTGAAATCGTTGTTGAAACAATGGGCGGCCTTGAGCCTGCAAATAGCTTCACTCGTTTGTGCCTTTCAAAAGGAAAAAGTGTGGTAACCTCCAATAAAGAGCTCGTTGCAACCTATGGAGATGAACTTTTTAAGCTTGCCGAGGAAAACAACTGTAAATATTTCTATGAAGCAAGTGTTGGCGGCGGAATTCCCATTATCCGTCCTCTTTCAAAATGCCTTGCCGCAAACCGCATCGATAAAATAGCAGGTATATTAAATGGCACAACCAATTATATCCTAACAAGAATGTTTGGCGACAATGCATCCTTTGAATCAGCTCTTAGCGAAGCTCAGGAAAAAGGCTATGCCGAAAAAGACCCCACAGCCGATGTTGAAGGCCTCGACACAGGCAAAAAAATCTGCATCCTTTCTTCAATGATTAATGGCGAAAAAATTGATCATCGTGATGTACATACAGAAGGCATAACCAAAATCACAACAGAAGATACCGAATATGCCACCAAATTCAATTCTGTTATAAAGCTTATCGGTCTTTGTGAGCGAAATGACGATAAATATTCAGTAGTTGTGGCACCAATGCTTGTAAATCGTGAATCTCCCTTATATGGAGTAGATGATGTCTTCAACGGTATAATGGTTTCCGGCAATATGCTCGGCGATGCTCTTTTCTATGGCAGAGGCGCCGGCAAACTCCCCACAGCAAGTGCAGTTGTTGCCGATGTAATTGATATCGCTAAAAATAAAAACGACAAATTCATAGCACCATGGAAATCTTCAACCAAGGATGTTCTGGTTCCCTATGAAGAGATAAAATCAGCAATGTATGTCCGCGTTAAATCAGATGATGTGTCAAAAGCTGTAAGCTATGTTATCAAAGCCTTTGATGAAAACATAAAATGTGAAATAACCTGCGGAGAATTTGCATTCATCACCCCGGTCAACACAATATCCAGCATCAATAAAGCTCTGTCCGGCATCCCCGGAACAGTTCTCTCACAGCTTATGGTATTATAGGAGAAATAAATGTTTAAAGTCAGAGTCCCTGCGTCAAGTGCAAATCTCGGTCCGGGTTTCGATTGTATGGGAGTAGCTCTCAATTTATATTGTGAAGCCGAATTTGAAGCAATTGATTCAGGGTTTGAAATCAACATAATAAAAGAGGGCAGTACCTATGTTCCTCAGAATGAAAATAATCTTGTTTTCAGGGCAATGAGCCATCTTTATATGAAGGCAGGCAAAGCTTTAGCTCCTGTAAGGGTTAATATCTCATCCGATATTCCCGTCACCCGTGGTCTTGGCAGCAGCTCAGCCGCAATAATAACAGGTCTTGTAGCTGCCAATCATATGCTGGAAAATCATTTTTCCAAAGACGAGCTTTTGTATTTTGCCTATGAAATCGAAGGTCATCCCGACAATGTAACCCCGGCTCTTTTAGGGGGCTACACAGTTTCTTTTTGTGACAACAGAAAAATCATATATTCAAAAACAGAGGTTTCCCGCGATATAAAATTTGCAGTAATGATTCCTGATTTTTATCTCCAGACCCGAAAATCAAGAGCTCTCATTCCCCATATCACCTCCACCAAAAATGCAAGCTATAATATAGCCAGAGCATCCCTTCTGGCATCAGCCTTTGCAAAAGGTGATAAATCCCTTCTTTCTTATTGCTTCCGCGACAGGATTCATCAGAAATTCCGATTCCCATATATCCGCAGCGGTGAATATATTATAAGAGCGGCAAGAAGGTTTGGAGCAAGTGGTGGTTATATAAGCGGCGCAGGTCCAACGATAATGTCTGTTGTTTGTGAAAATTATAAAGAGTTTTCAGATAAAATGAATTCACTCATAAAAACAAATTTGCCTGATTGGCGTCTTGTTATGCTTGAAGCAGACAATGACGGTGCAGTTATAGAAAATAATATATAGGAGGAATAATAAATGTCACTTATAGTTCAGAAGTTTGGCGGTTCTTCGGTTAAAGATGCCGAAAGAGTAATGAATGTTGCCAGACGCATAGTTGACACATATAAGCAGGGAAATTCGGTAGTGGTTATAGTATCAGCCCAGGGCGACACCACCGACGATTTAATTGAAAAAGCAAAAGAAATCAATCCCAATGCTTCAAAAAGAGAAATGGATATGCTCCTTTCAACGGGTGAGCAGATATCAATCTCACTTCTTGCAATGGCAATTCAGAGCCTCGGGTATAATGCAGTTTCATTAACAGGCTGGCAGTCAGGTATGACAACCGACTCCAACTACAGCAAATCCCGAATCAAAAAAATCAATACAGAAAGACTCCAGAAAGAACTCGAAGCCAACAATATCGTTATTGTTGCCGGATTCCAGGGAATCAATAAATATGACGACATCACAACCCTCGGAAGAGGCGGCTCCGACACATCCGCTGTTGCAATTGCTGCAGCTCTTCATGCCGACCTTTGTGAAATCTACACAGATGTTGACGGTGTCTACACAGCCGACCCCCGAATTGTTAAAAATGCTAAAAAACTCGATTCAATTTCCTTTGATGAAATGCTTGAATTAGCAAGTCTCGGAGCAGGTGTTCTTCATAACCGTTCAGTTGAGCTTGCTAAAAAATATAATGTAAATTTAATGGTTCGTTCAAGTCTTAATAATAATCCCGGAACAGTTGTTAAGGAGGAAAACAAAATGGAAAGAATGATAGTTAAAGGTGTTGCAAGAGATAATGATGTAGCCAGAATCTCTATCTGCAATATAGAAGATAAACCCGGTATGGCATTTAAAGTGTTCTCACTTCTTGCCTCCAAAAAAATCAATGTAGATATAATCCTTCAGTCAATCGGCAGAGAAGGAAAAAAAGACATCAGCTTCACAGTAAATGAAGACAATCTTGAAAAAGCTGTTGAAATTCTCGAAGAAAATAAAGAAAGACTTTCATTTGAAGAACTCAAAACAAGCAACGAGGTAAGCAAAATTTCAATCGTTGGTTCCGGTATGGTAAATAACCCCGGCGTTGCCTGCACAATGTTTGAAGCACTCTATGATGCAAATATCAACATCCACATGATTTCAACATCAGAAATCAAGGTTTCTGTGCTTATCAATAAGAAAAATGCAGACAAAGCAATGAATGTTATCCACGATAAATTCAATCTTGCTGAGTAATAAATAGTTTTATAATGGCTATTGTATGGGCGGATGCCCGCATCCGCCAAAGGGCAGATGTGGGATCCGCCCGTTTTATATGATATGAAAGCAGGTAAAATATGATAAACGAACCCCGAAAAGATATAATAGAGGGCAGAAATCCTGTTATGGAGGCTCTCAGATCAGGAAGAACAATAGATAAAATCCTTGTTCAGAATGGCGAAAAACAAGGCTCCATAATTAAAATTTTAAAATTGGCAAAGGAGGGGCGTATTGCTGTTTCCTATGTTGAAAAAGCAAAGCTCGATAGCCTTGCCTCCACCAAGGCGCACCAGGGCGTTATAGCCTATGTTGCCGCTAAGGAATATGTGAGCCTTAAAGATATAATAAATTCTGCCGCCCAAAAAGGCGAAGCTCCTTTTATTGTAATATGCGATGAAATAACCGATCCCCATAACCTTGGTTCAATTATCCGAACAGCCAATGCTGCAGGGGCTCATGGTGTTGTTATTTCAAAGCACAATGCTGTGGGGCTAAATAGCATAGTTGCCAAAACCTCAGCCGGAGCTGTGGAATTCACCCCCGTTGCCAAGGTTTCAAGCATAGCTCAGGCAATAGATAGTCTTAAAAAGGAAAATGTGTGGGTTGTTGGTGCAGATATGGACGGTGACAGAACCGTTTATGAGCATGATTTCTCGGGCGGTGTTGCAATTGTCATCGGTAATGAAGGAAAAGGAATATCTCATCTTGTTAAAGAAAAATGTGATTTTATAGTGAGAATTCCAATGCTTGGAAAAATTTCGTCTCTTAATGCATCTGTTGCAGGTGCGCTTATGATATATGAAGTTGTTAGAAGCAGAAGCGGAAAGGAAGAATAATAATGAAAAAAGCAATTATATCCGTAATAGGAAAAGATAAAGTTGGTATCATATATGGCGTAACAAAAATTCTTTCGGAAAATAATGTGAATGTTCTTGATATTTCCCAAACCATTATGCAGGATATGTTCACCATGATGATGATAGTAGATATTGAAAATGCAAAAGGGGATATGAGCTATCTTTCCGACACACTCTCAAAAGGAGGAGAAAGCCTCGGAGTAGACATAAGAATTCAGCTTGAATCCATTTTTGAATCAATGCACAGAATCTAGTTTCTACTATTATATATACACATCATAAACAAGGAGTAATTTTACAATGATAAATAAAAAAGAAACTCTTGAAACAATACATATGATAGATAGCGAGCATCTTGACATCCGAACCATAACCATGGGTATATCTCTTCTGGATTGTGCTCAGGAAAATGCTGAAAAATCATGTGAAAAAATTTATGATAAAATAAGCACTAAAGCAGAAAAATTGGTTGCCACAGGTGAGCAGATAGAAAAAGAACTTGGAATTCCCATAATAAATAAGAGAATTTCCGTAACTCCAATATATCTTGTTGCCGCAGCATCAAACGCGAAATCATATCTTTGCTATGCAAAAGCTCTCGATAAAGCTGCAAAAAATGTTGGCGTAAATTTCATAGGTGGATTTTCTGCCCTTGTTCATAAAGGCTTCACCAGTTCCGACAGAATCCTCATAGATTCAATTCCTGAGGCTCTGAGCGAAACAGATATTGTGTGTTCTTCAGTAAATGTTGGCTCCACCAAAGCCGGAATAAATATGGACGCAGTAAAATTAATGGGCGAAACCATCAAAAAAACTGCCGAACTCACTAAGTCAACCGATGGCTTTGGATGTGCAAAGCTTGTTGTATTTTGTAATGCTGTGGAAGATAATCCCTTTATGGCAGGTGCATTCCACGGTGTTGGTGAGAGTGAATGTGTAATAAATGTTGGCGTAAGCGGTCCAGGTGTTGTAAAACACGCCTTAGAAAAGGTAAAGGGATGCGATTTTGGTGTTGTTGCCGAAACCGTTAAAAAAACAGCCTTCAAAGTAACACGAATGGGACAGCTCGTTGCCATGGAAGCATCAAAAAGACTGGGTGTTCCTTTTGGCATAGTAGACCTTTCCTTAGCGCCCACTCCCGCAGTTGGCGATAGTGTTGCATATATATTAGAAGAAATGGGTCTTGAAAAGTGTGGCACCCATGGCACAACAGCCGCCCTTGCTCTTCTTAATGATGCTGTTAAAAAAGGCGGAGTTTTTGCTTCATCCTATGTTGGCGGCCTTAGCGGCGCGTTTATTCCCGTCAGCGAAGATGCCGGAATGATAGAAGCTGCAAAATGCGGTGCGCTTTCTCTTGATAAGCTCGAAGCTATGACCTGTGTTTGCTCTGTTGGTCTTGATATGATAGTTGTCCCCGGCGACACATCCGCCTCAACCATTTCTGCAATAATTGCCGATGAAGCCGCAATAGGTATGATAAATTCCAAAACAACAGCCGTAAGGCTTATTCCTGCTCCGGGTAAAAAAGTTGGCGATGTTGTTGAATTTGGAGGTCTTCTCGGCACAGGCCCCGTTATGGCGGTAAATTCAGCATCAAGCGATGCCTTTGTGGCAAGAGGAGGCAGAATTCCTGCTCCAATCCATAGCCTCAGAAACTAACCTGAACGGAGTTATCCAAACCGGTTTTTGAATTGCAAAATTCTAATATAATTTCGTTAAAATGCTCGGAAATATGTTTAATATTCCCTGCGCTTTTGCCTCATTCTATCCGAATTTTGCTAATTCAAAAATTCATTGAACCTCCAAGCCTTGAAAATGTGTGTCTTTTCGAGGCGGAAGTTTTTGGCAATACGATGTATGGCAAAAACTTGCAACACAGAAAAGCACTATTTTCAAGGCTTCGAGGCTGGTTCGGATAGCTTCGTTCAGGTTAACAGGAGTCAGATTATGTTAAAAATAAAAGAAGCGATTGTTGTTGAAGGAAACTATGATAAAATTAAGCTTTCTCAGCTTGTGGACACAACCATCGTAGTTACCGACGGATTTATGATATTTAAAAATAAAGATATTATGAAAATGATATCAGCTCTGGCAGATAAATGCGGAGTTATTGTGTTTACAGATAGCGATAGGGCAGGCTTCCAGATAAGAAACCACATTAAAAATGTTTTGCATGGAAAAAATATAAAGCACGCCTATATTCCGGATGTAAAAGGCAAAGAAAAACGCAAGGATAAGCCATCTAAGGAAGGCTTCCTTGGTGTTGAAGGAATCTCCGATGAAATAATCCTTGAAGCGCTGAAAGATTGCATAACTCCTGTGGAAGATAGCGCTTCTAAAAAGATAACCAAAGCAGATTTATGTCTCTTAGGTCTTAGCGGTGGTGATGGTAGCCATGAAAGAAGAACCCTGCTTCTTCAAAAAGCAGGTCTCCCAAAAAGACTATCTGCCAATGCTATGCTTGATGTCATAAACAACCTCTATAGCTACGATGATTTTATTTGTTTATGCAACAATTTGTTTAAGTGAAAATTTTAAAAAAAGCCTTGAAATGTGAGCATTTCAGGGCTTTTTTAATGCTTTTATTTAACAGAATTTGCAGTAATTTCAATGAAAAATAAACAAAATATTTTATTCTTCAGCATACCGAAAATACGAAATAACATATAAACGGTGGATATATTCGAAATAAAACTCATAAAAAACACTGTTTTTTAAATTTTTGACACACAATTCCAAAAAAATCCAATATTTAGTGGTCATTAAACTTTTTGACGCGACATATTGCTCAAATTCAAAAATAAAATTTGTGCAGACTTTACAAAAAAAACTTATTTTGTAATACTTTTGTAATTTTTGGTTAACATGCTAATATGATTAAATAAGCCTTATTTTAAGCGAAAAAGGGGGATTTATAGTTTAGAAATGCCCAAAAATGGGCATCAGGTGGAGATTGAGATTTTCTTGGCGATATTGCACATATGTTTTTCGAAACAAATTTGACAAAACAAATTTAATATTTTAAAATGTACGCTGATCGCAAAAAATCGGTCAGAAAAATTAAAGCAAACTGATTATGAATTTCAGGAGGTGGACATTATTTTAAAACCGGAATTCAAAAAAGAAAGCAATGATTTTATTTTTGCAAACACAAAAAGAAGATGCAGCATAGCAATGCTTTTGGTTGTAATTTTTATTTTTTCAATAACAACAGCCTATGCCGCTCCAAAACTAAATAGTATCACAATCGAAGTTGATGGAAAAGATGTTCAGGCTCGTGTGGGAGATATAACAGTTGAAAAAGC
>JAFSBJ010000008.1 GCA_017437345.1 Clostridia bacterium
CTTATAGGAAATGCTTGTGTCCTCAAAGCCGCAAATCTCCCCTTCTTTAACGAAGTCGGAGGGTTTGACCGAGGCAATGTTTTTAACTTCAAATTCTGTGCACACCATTGAGGCATACTCTGTGTAGCGGGAATCGGTTACAACAATAAGCTTATCTTTGCCTACAACAAGATAGCCTTCGCCTTTATAAAATCCGCTATAGTAGTAAAGATTTTTTTCATCGGTTATAAAGACTGTGTCTATTTTGCTCTCAGTCATTTTTTCAAGAAGCTTTTTTATTCTTATATTCAATATTCTCACCTTAAACAAACTTTTTTACATTCTTTTTAGGGCAAAGCTCTGCTATGGGGCATGTGCTGCAGGAAGGCTTTGCAGCATTGCAGACTGCCCTTCCGTGATAAACAAGCTGATGGCAGAAACGGGTTTTATAATCATCGGGAACAATCTTTTTAAGAGCAAATTCAATTTTTACAGGATCCTTTTCATTTACAAGACCTATACGATTGGTAAGCCTTATGGCATGGGTATCAACAACAAGACCGGGAAGTCCATATACATCACCCAGAATAAGATTGGCGGTTTTTCTGCCTACCCCGGCAAGAGATAGAAGGTCATCCATATTATCAGGAACCTTTCCACCAAAATTGGATATAATCTTTTTGGATGATGCTATAATATTCTTTCCTTTTGTTCTGTAGAACCCACAGGGCTTTATTATGGCACAAAGCTCTTCCTCGTCGGCTCCTGCAAAATCCTCCACGGATTTATATTTTTTAAAAAGGTCTTTTGTTACGATATTTACCCTTGCATCTGTGCACTGAGCAGAGAGCTGAACAGCCACCAAAAGCTCATGAGGTGTGGTAAAATCAAGAGAGCATTTTGCATCGGCATAAGCTTTATCAAAAATTTCTTTTATTTTTAGTATCTTTTCTTTTTTGGTCATATATACATCCTTAAAGCTTTGACATTGGCATATTATTTTTCTTACAGATTCCGGCAAGAGTAACTGCCATAACAAGACCATCACTTGCTGAGCTATGGTTTTCATAGCATATTCCGCAAAGCTCATAAATCTTTTTTGAATCTACCGGATTTCCCTTTTCATCGCAGGCAAGGAGATGGTCTCCGTCGCCATCCATTGCAATTCCGAAGCTGCATTTATGGGCTGTGACAAATTTCATAAGGCCTTCCATATGAGCTGAACCGCAGTTATCGTTGATATTTATTCCATTTGGAACATTATTGAGCATTTCAACATCGGCTCCAAGCTCTTTGAAGCATAATTTTGCACACTCATATGCTGCTCCGTTTGCACAATCAATGGCTATTTTCATGCCGGATAAATCAGAGCCGACACTAAGCTTCACAAGATCCACATAGTCTCTTAGTGCTGTGTGGGGACGGGTGATTTTGCCAAGCTCTGCCCCTGTTTTAAAGGGAGGCATATCTATTTTTCCGCTGACATATGCCCCTATGCGGTCTTCTGCATCGGAGGTGAGCTTATAGCCTTCGGAATCAAAAAACTTGATTCCGTTATATTCCATAGGCTTATGGGAAGCAGATATTGAAACACCTGCTGTCATTTTATATTTTTTAACAAGAAATGCCACAGCCGGCGATGGAATAACACCAACACTTTCTACCTTTGCTCCCATTGAGCAAAGGCCTGCCATAAGGGCAGATTCAAGCATATGGCCTGAGATGCGGGTGTCTCTGCCAACAAGTATTTTAGGTGTGTCACCCGATTTTTCTTTCAAAAATGCCACGAGCGCACATCCCAGCTTAAAGCTAAGCTCAGGTGTGAGGTCAACATTGGCAATACCTTTTACACCATCTGAACCAAATAATCTGGTCATATATTATCAATCCTTTAATTTTTATCTTCTACTGTCGCCTTTACCTTTACCTGAGGAACATCAACATACCACACGCTGTTGGAAAGCTCTGCAGCCTTTACCTTTTCAAAGGTTTTGTTCTGATAGATAGCTGAAACATCTATATCCTCAGTATATACAATTCTTTTTGAATCGGAATATTTTTCAAGTGCGGATGCTGTGCCTTTTAATTTTACCTTCATTTCAAGACCACCGTCTTTGGTTATTGTTCCATCACCGGACACAGAAAGCTTTACGCTTTTTCCGTAGTGATTTTTATTTATTTCATCTGCATATTTTGGCATAAGGACAACGCTTACTTCTTTTGTGGTATAGAGATTAAAGCTGATTTTTGATTTTTCCACAGTCTTTTTAAATTCAGAACCGTCTATTAAATTGGAATTTTTATCATAGAATTTTATCTCAAAGGTTTTCTGGTCGTCCTTTGCATTTATCTGACTATAGTCAAACACAACCTCAGCTCTGTCTACCCTTTTTACAACAGAAGCGGCACCTGTTATTTTAACAGTTTTATTATGGTTTTTCATATCTTCCATGGTAAATCCATCGGGAAGCTTGCCTATTGTTTTCACGCTTACATCAATATCGCGCTGTTCAATACTTTCTGCCACAACTTTAATTTTATAGGGTTCAAACTTTACAACCTCAACCCCTGAAACATCACAATCTATGCTGGGTTTTATACTATAGGAGCCGGGCTTTTTGACGCTACCCATATCAAGGGTGCAGGTGATATTTTTATCTTTAACATGACAAACTGTGCCTCTTTTACCTTTGAATCTCACCTGGAGAGTGGTTCCGTCTTTTAAAAGATTTGCGTTTTCTCCTGTGAGAACAAGGCTGCCATCATCGAAAAGCTCACTCACATTGGTGCATCTGACAACAACATCGGAAACGGTGATTTCGTGCATAGGGTTTACATCATAGGCAACAAAAACCCACAAAAGAACAGCTATAACAACCGAAACTGCAACAAAGAAAGCATCTGTTTTATAAAACTTCTTCATTTTTTCTTCACCGCCTTGGTAATGATGTTTTTAGCCTTTATTTTCTTGAGATTATCGGAGGGCTTATCGCTCTCTAATATTTCATTTATTTTCTTTTTAAGGGTGGCGTATGTATAGTCACGGGTTATTTCACCATTTAATGCCAGAGAGATTTTGCCGGTTTCCTCAGACACAACTATCGCAATGCAATCTGCCTGCTCGGAAATACCTATGGCTGCTCTGTGGCGTGTTCCCAGTTCTTTACTGAAGCTATTGTTCTGGGTTAGGGGAAGAACGCAGGCAGCTGCCTTTATGCGCCCGTCACCAATTATAACTGCACCATCGTGGAGAGGGGTGTTGGGAACAAAAATGTTTTCTATAAGGCCTTCGGAAATATTGGAATCAATAAGAATTCCGCTGGACATTACATCGCCTAATTTTGTCTGACGCTCAATAAGAATAAGGGCGCCGGTTTTTGAATAGGCAAGCTTTCTTA
>JAFSBJ010000080.1 GCA_017437345.1 Clostridia bacterium
TATAAAACAGGCGGCAATAACTGCCATAATGAGCGGAAAAACCAAATATACTCCCGCTTCAGGAACCATGGAATTAAAAAAAGCTATTTGCGATAAATTCCAAAGAGATAACGACCTTAGCTACACTCCTGCAAATATAGTGGTCAGCAATGGTGCTAAGCATTCTCTCATAAATGCATTCGGAGCAATCTTAAATCCCGGCGATGAGGTAATAGTTCCGGCGCCTTTTTGGGTAAGCTATCCGGAAATGATAAAATATAATGACGGTATTTCCGTTATTCTCCATACAACAGAAGAGGATGGCTTCAAGTTTACATCCGAAATGCTTGAAAATGCCATAACCTCCAAAACAAAAGCTCTGGTATTAAATAGCCCCTCTAACCCAACAGGCATGGTCTACACAGAGTCCGAACTCAGACAAATTGCCAATGTATGCCTTAGGCATGATTTATACATCATTTCCGATGAAATATATGAGCACCTTGTATACGGCAGCGCAAAGCATGTAAGCATTGCAAGCTTTAGTGAAGAAATCAAAGACCATACCATCATCATCAACGGTCTTTCCAAAACCTATGCCATGACAGGCTGGAGAATAGGCTTCACCGCTTCAAATGAAAAAATTGCAAAGCTTATGTCCAATGTCCAGAGCCACACTACCTCTAATCCTAATTCCATAGCTCAGGAAGCTGCCGTAGCGGCGCTCACAGGTCCAACCGATGAATTAAAAGAAATGATTTCCCAGTTTGACCTTCGCAGAAAGTATATGGTTGAAAGAATGAATTCCATAGACGGTGTTTCCTGCAAAGAGCCCGAAGGTGCATTCTATGTTATGATGAATATAGAAAAGCTGATTGGTAAAACCATAAAAGGTAAACTCATTGAAACTGCCGACGATTTTGCTGAAATATTCCTTGAAAATCAGCTTGTAGCGGTTGTTCCGGGAACAGGCTTTTCGGCACCGCATCATGTGAGATGGTCATATGCCACAAGCCTTGACAATATAAAGGAAGGCTTAAACCGTCTTGAAGCACTTTTAAAAGATTAATATTGTTTTAAATAAAAACCCCATTGCTTGCATTAAAAATGCAGGAAATGGGGTTTTGTTGTGTCATTTGTAATAATTATATAATAAATAAATTATCTTGTTTTTCTCATTTGTGTTGACTTTAGTTTTTTGAGGTAGTATAATATATTAATGAAAAAGAGACTTATAATAAAAACAAATAAGGAAGGCGTTGAATTTAATGAAAAAAATCACAAAAATCATTTCTCTTTCTCTTGCAATGATGCTCGTTTTAGTGTCATTTGCTTCCTGCGGTCTTGTTGAAGATACTGCTGTTGTTGAAAAAGCAAGAATAACAAGAGAAACAGTTCTTAAAATAGCAGATGACATCGAAGTTACCGGTGCGTATTATGGCTATTATTTTATGGGAGTTTATAATGAAAAGCTTCAGGAAATATCTGCGGCAATGTCTGCAGATAGCTCAGCTGCAAAAGATGCTCCCGAAATCGATAAAGAAGAAATAGAAAAAGAAGCAATAAAAAGAGTTATCGCCACCAAAATGGCATATAACAA
>JAFSBJ010000081.1 GCA_017437345.1 Clostridia bacterium
ATCCTTTTTTGCTATTAATAAATTCATATGAAATTATTGCAAAACAAACCCCTGTGAAAATTGCACTTAACTTTAGTTGGGTTCCACAATTAACTATCCCTTTTGAATATTGCCAATACCCCTCAGCAATTTGAAGAAAAATACTTATAGGTAATAAATAACTCCATACTTTTAGAGGCACCTTTATAGAAACTAAATTGTTTCCCATCAAATATCCAAGATAAAAATAAGTAAACCACCCCAAGCACGAAACTGACTTTATAATTTCTGTATAATTATTTATTTCGTAGCAATTACTCATTAGTGGAATAGTACGCATAAAAAATATTTCAATAGGGGTTATAATAAAACCTAAATATTTAAACCTCGATTTTGCCATCTTATCAATCACAGGTATTAATAGTGCAAACTGGCAATATATAAATATATAATACATCTGTGCTGCTGATTTTCCTGTTATCAAATTTTTTAAGAAACTAACTGGAAATGTTGAGAAATTATTAAAATCTTTAATTCCACAATAAATAGCTGTCCATATTACATAAGGAATAATAACTTTTCTAATTCGTTTTAATGGTTTCCAACTTCGGGCACTTGATAACACTCCACTCAAAAAAAGAAAAAGGCCAACAGAAAAGTTCAAAAAAGGTCTTATTAAAATCTGCGGCAAACCAGTAGGTGTATTGTGAATCAGCACAACTGCAATTATCGCCAATCCTCTTAAAAGTTGAATATGTGTTTGTTTAGTTATACTCTTCATTATCTTCCTCTTATACTCAATCTTTCCGCCATACCATTTTGTTAACAACCCCTGTATAGCTTTGGATTATTTTAACAACCTTCGTCGAAACATTTTCGTCAATGTAGTCTCTGACAGGAAGCCCTAAATCACCGTTTTCGTTCATCAAAACCGCTGTATCAACGGCTTGAAGAACCTGCTCTGTCGTTATACCTGCCAATATAAAGTTTCCTCTATCTAAAGCTTCCGGACGTTCCGTTGATGTTCTTATACACACTGCAGGAATAGGATTCCCAATTGATAAAAAGAAACTACTTTCCTCAGGAAGTGTTCCGCTATCCGAAACAACCGCAAATGCATTCATTTGCAAATTATTATAATCGTGGAAACCCAAAGGCTCGTGTTTAATAACTCGTTTATCAAACTCAAATCCTCTTTGTTCTATATATTTCTTACTTCTAGGATGACAGGAATATAAAATAGGCATATCATATTTCTCAGCCATTGCATTTACCGCATTCATAAGCGAGAAGAAATTCTTTTCCGTATCAATATTTTCTTCTCTGTGAGCTGATAATAAAATATATTTTTTCTTTTCAAGTCCAAGTTTTTCGAGAATATCACTCTTTTTTATGTGTTCAAGATTTGAACGCAATACTTCCGCCATAGGTGAGCCTGTAACATAAGTTCTTTCCTTTGGAAGTCCACACTCGTGAAGATATTTTCTTGCGTGTTCAGAATAAGCAAGGTTAACATCTGAAATTATGTCAACAATTCTTCTGTTTGTTTCTTCTGGAAGACATTCATCCTTACATCTGTTTCCTGCCTCCATATGGAAAATCGGAATATGCAATCTTTTTGCACCAATTGCACTAAGACAAGAGTTAGTATCTCCAAGTATCAAAAGCGCATCAGGTTTTTGTTCAGCCATCAAATCATAAGACTTTGCTATGATATTCCCAATCGTTTCACCAAGACTTGAACCTACTGCATTAAGATAAAAGTCAGGGGCGCGAAGTCCTAAATCATCAAAAAACACTTGATTTAATGTATAATCATAGTTCTGACCCGTATGAACAAGAATTTGGTCAAAATATTTATCACAGGCTTTGATAACTTCTGAAAGTCTGATTATTTCAGGTCTTGTCCCAACTATTGTCATAAGTTTTAATTTACTCATTATTACACCTCTTCATAGAAAGTATCAGGTTTTTCAGGATTAAAGCATTCATTGCACCACATAAATGTAACAAGTTCTTCTGTCTCCGATAAATTTATTATATTATGCGTGTATCCCGGAATCATATCCACAACTGTAATTTCTTCTCCGCTTACCTTATAATTAATCACTTCATCAGTTCCAATTTTTCTAAGTTGAATTAAACCGTGACCTTTAACAACAACAAATTTTTCATTTTTTGTGTTATGCCAATGTTGCCCTTTTGTTATACCCGGTTTTGATATATTAACGCTGAACTGTCCTGCGTTTTGAGTCCGCAAAATCTCTGTAAAACTACCTCTTGTGTCACAATTCATTTTAAGCTTATATGCAAAATCATCTTTATCAAGATAAGAAAGGTATGTTGAATATAGTTTTTTTGAAAAAGAGTTCTCTGTCATATTGGGAACCGAAAGATTTAATCTCGACTCCTTGAAACTATAAAGTAAATCAACTATCTCCCCGAGAGTTATCTTATGAACAACAGGAACTTCGCAAAATTCCCCATTCTTTGACGGATTCCCCATCAGTGCAGAAATGAACTCATTAATAACATCATCAATATAAACCAATGTCATCAAATGTGCTCTGTCATTAACTGTTATGGGAAGATTATGGGAAATATTATAACAAAAAGTCGCAACTGCACTGTTATAATTCGGTCTGCACCATTTACCATAAACATTCGGCAGACGATACACAAGCACTTTAGCACCGGTTGTTTTTTCATAATCAAAAAACAAATCTTCACCCGCACGCTTGGATTTGCCGTAAGGGTTATCAAGCGCTGCCTGAATCGAAGATGATAATAATACAGGACATTTATTTCCGCATTTTTTTAAGGTATCCAGCAATGTTGATGCAAAGCCAAAATTCCCTTTCATAAACTCCTCTTCATTTTCAGGACGATTAACCCCCGCAATATTAAATACAAAATCAGCCTTTTCACAATATTTTTCTAATAGCGCCTCATCTGTATCTAAATCATATTCAAATATCTCAATCTCTTCGAAGTTTCCAAAGGATTTATCTTTTCCATCCCGAATATTTTTCAGAGTCTCAACAAGATTTCTTCCTACAAACCCCTTTGCGCCTGTAATAAGTATATTCATATAACACCTCTATAACCCTATACTTTTTTTGAAACTTTCCATTTTTTCAGCTTCTGAAATTTTTATATCATCGTAGTAATTCGCAATTTCTTTGACTCTATCCTGTTTAAAAAAGAGCGCCTTGAAAGCTCTGTGTGCCCAACAAAACGGAAGCAAAATTGGGCATTTCACTAAAATAGGATATTTCCCGCACATCATGCTATACGAAAGGAAAATTGCGGATAATAATCTCTTTACTTTTTTCCAAGGCGTCATTTTTTTAGCTCCTTGATTTATTACATAATCTGATAAAACATATCTCGATTTAAGTCCAAATAAGCTACCCGTTATAATATAATACTCTAATTCAGCAGTTATTTCCGTATGTTTATCATCTTTAAACCATATACCGCTCAACTTTTTGCATAATTGTTCGAACACCAGAAGTCCATTATCTTCAAGCTCTTTATTTATATATTTCCAGTTTAAAATATCCTCATATCTATCAAGATATATCCAT
>JAFSBJ010000082.1 GCA_017437345.1 Clostridia bacterium
AATAAAATCAAGTAATTTTTGAAAATTTAGTTGAAATGCTAAAAACCCTTGTAAGAATGTATCTCACAAGGGTTTTATGCCACTTCTATATAAAAAGTTTCTATGTTACTCTCACTGTATGTACGGTAGATTTTGAAATTTTAAATTTTGCCGCAGCATCTCTCACAGTGCATTTTCTTTCGAGCATGTAATCCGCAATTGCCGTAACTCTTTGGGCAATATACTCTTTCAAACAAATTCACCTCTGGCATTATTCTTAATTAATTTTATGTCAGAGGTGTTATAATTAGAATTCAATATTTTATTTTATAAAGCTGGTTCTCATAGCCTTTTCTTCTTTTTCCGGGAGACCAAACTCTTTTTTTCCAAGCTCAAAGCTTTTCATCATAAATATCATGTTTCTTGCCAGGGTGCGCATTGTCTGCATACCTTCCTCGTCCTTTACAGCCTCTCCCGGAAATCTTCCGTGAACGCTGTTCCAATATTGGCTTGGGGCAATGGGCATATTGTTTATGGTAAAATATTTGTTGAGTCCGTCATATGTGGCTGAGCAGCCGCCCCTTCTTGCCACAGCGATACTTGCGCCAACCTTCATTCTCTTGTCACATTTGCAACTGTAGAAAAGTCTGTCTAAAAAAGAAACAAGAGTTCCATTTGCCGAAGCGTAATACACAGGGCTTGCAACAACAAGTCCGTCTGATTCTTCAAGCTTTTGGGCAGCTTCGTTTACAACATCGTCAAAAGCACATTTGCCAAGCTCTGAGCATGCATAACAAGCACAGCATCCTCTTACCAATTTGTTACCAACTGTCATTATTTCTGTCTCAATTCCATTTTGCGAAAAAACATCTGCCATTTCCTTGAGAGCCAGATAAGTGTTGCCATCTGTGTGGGGACTTCCATTAATCATTAATACCTTCATAATAACCTCCTGATATGTATCTGTTTATTCTGCTTTTGCATATTCTGTAAGCTCATATATAAGACTTTTATCTGAAAAATCACCATCTGCATCACAAAGCTCAATGAGCAGCTTTTCCATTTCTGTGGGATTCTCTTTGGAAGACATAATCTTTTTAAGAGTTTTAATTGCCGTCCTGTGAACAATGCTTAATTCCGATATAACCATCTTTCCCGGGAAGTTAAACATTTTAATTTTTTCCCTGATGCCTTCTTTAAAGTTCTTTTCCCAAACCATTTTATCGTAGTATTCTCTGCAGTCCCGGGGGGTGAGCCCTGTTGAATACACTATTATTTTTTTGCCCTTTAATGCTTCAATGTTTTTTGTTATAAGGCTGACTCCTGATATAACCTCGGCATATAATCCCCCGCCATAGATGATAGTGTCGTATTCTTTTAAATCGTCGGGTTTTATATCTCTTGCATCAACAGCACAGCAATCAAGCTCGTCGGCTATCCACTTGGCATATTTTTTAGTGGAGCCATATTTTGATTTGTAGATAACTATTTTCTTCATTTTTACTCCTCATAATTACTCTGAATTTCTGATATAAGCTTTTGAAGCTCATCAACAACGCTTTGCGGTGAAAGAATTTTAACCTTATTTCCAAAGCTCATAACCCACGACAGGAAAAACGGACTTACCATCACATTAACACTGCACCTGAAATGGTTTTTACCGTCTTTTATAATTGAAATATCCTGCCCGAATTTATCAAACACAACTCCTGCCAGCTCGTTTGAAAACTTAAGCATAACCTTTGTTTCTTCTCCGCCAAACATAGAAAACACCGATTTTGCATAAGAGGAAACATCAAAGCTACTTTCGGGCATAAGCCTTGGAATATCGGTTATTTCAATATTGTCCATTTTGTCAACCCGGTAGTGGGCAAAGCTTTTGTATTTTTCCTTATAGCTTATCATATAGTAGTTTTCGTCATCCCAGGTGAGAGAAACGGGGGTTTCTGTGTATTTTCCTCCGTCTTTACGATACACCTTCTGTTTGTCGGCATTAAGAGTAAAATACATAAACGAAATCTGTTTTCCCAATGCAATGGCTTCGTGAATTCTGTCCACATTATAGTATATTTGCTCATTTAAGGTTTTAACCCTGTTCGACACATAAACCTGTCTTTGTAGTTTTTTTGCATTGTGAACACTTGTGAGCTTTTCAATTTTAGAAATCAAATCCATACTTTTTTTATGGGTAATAAATTTTGAAGCCTGCACGCTATCCACAAGAAGCTTTAACTCCGGAAGCTCAAAATCCCGGCTCCCAACAAAGTATTCGTGGCTTTTTCCCCTTCTTGAGCATATGTCAAGCCCAAAAACATTGAGCTGCTCAATATCGTCGTAGATGCTTTTTCTTTCTGCGGAAATATCAATTTTTTTAAGTTCTTCAATAAGCTGTGCTATGGTTAATCCATGATCATCATCAGTTTTTTGAAGAAGTATTTTTGCAAGATACAAGAGCTTGAGCTTCTGATTTGGCGATTTCATCTTCTTCACCTCTTTCACAGCTCCCATTATATCATTTTAACAAAATATAATCAATACAAAAGCTTTAAATATCGGCGTTTCTCATTGCCGGATTGTCAATTATTTCCCCTTTTTCTGAAAATCTTGAACCGTGGCAGGGGCAGTCCCAGCTGTGCTCGTATTTATTCCATTTAAGCACGCATCCAAGATGAGGACATCTTTTAAGAGAAGGATATAGAAGGTTTTTAGTGCTTTCAAAACCATTTATAAAAAGCTGGGGTTTAAATATACTTCTCTGGGGAGAAAAGATTTGGGCATAGGGGTTCTCTTTTTTAAAAATCAAATCACAAATAATTTTTGCTCCCGCCATAGACGATGTAAAACCCCATTTGTTAAATCCGCAAATAACATAAAGATTAGGTGTGTTTTTTGAATATTTTCCTATATAGGGAATTCCGTCAAGAGTCATGCAGTCCTGAGCCGCCCAGGAAAATTTCTTCTTTGAATCCGGGTAGTGAGTTTTAATAAATTTTTCAATTTCTCTCCATGCAGTTCCCTCTTTTCCAGTGCGGTGACCACCTCCACCTGCAATAAGAAAATTTCCATAGCTTCTGAAGGAAAAGCCGCTAATATCTTCGTCCACATACATTCCCTTAAAAACGGGAGCATTTTCATAAGCACAAACATAGCTTCTGTGCTGATACATTTTCAGAAAGTATCCTCCGTGTTTATTTATAAAGGGGAAGTGGGTGGCAACAATAATTTTTTCGGCTTCAATTGTGAAGTTTTCTGCAATGGCTGTATTTCCCTTTATTTCCTTTATAAAGCAGTTTTCAATTATATTTAGCTTTTTTGCTATTTCCTTTGCAAATTTAACGGGATTTATCTGAGCCTGCTTAGAGATTTTAACAGCTGCCAAAGCTTTTATGGGAAGCTCTGTTTTTTCGGTGTATTCGCAGCTATATCCAAGACTTTGAAGGGTCCTTGTTTCGTTTTCTGCCTTTTCTTTTTTTGTTGTGGTGTAGACAAACATATCTCTTTTTTCGTAGTCGCAGTCAATACTCTGGCAAAGTCTTTCATATTCTTTAAGAGCATCGGAGTTTGCCTTTAAATACATCGTCGTTTTTTCTCTTCCAAGTTCCTTTAACATATTGTCATATATCATCCCGTGACCTATTGTAAGCTTGGCTGTTGTGTTTGCACTTATTCCTGAAAAAGTTTCTTTTGCCTCGGCAATAATGCAATCTACCCCTGCCTCTTTTAAAAAATAAGCACAAAGTATTCCGCTTATACCTCCGCCGATAATAAGAACATCGGTTTTTATTTTACCTTTTCTTTTGCTTTTTTTGGCTATAGTGTTTTCTTCCTGCCACAATGATTTATGCATAATATCCATCTCCTTTTTTACTTTATAGGAAACTTGCGTTTCTATAAAGTAAAAACTTTTATTATATTGCCGTGCAAAATTTTTTGAAAAGCTATAGCTTTTCAAAAATACACATGGCTTAAGAAAAGCGATATTGCTCCGCACTTCCGCCGCAGGCGGTGCGGCGAAGCCGCTTTTCTTGTTAGTATGTGTTTATATGTGAAACAATATAGATAATGTTAGTTTGTGTTACATAAATGTTAGTTTGTGTTACAGAAATGTTAGTTAATGTTACAAATATGTTAGCTAATGTTACAGATAAGCATTGACAATAATTTGAAATCAAGGTATAATACGAGCATAAAAAATACTCCTGTAATCGATTGTTTATAAATTGAAAAATGGGAGTTTTAAAATTTATTTCAGGAGGAGAAATATTATGGAATTTAAAGTTTTTCAGAAAGAATTAGAGCTTCAGTCAAGAGGCTGGATCCCCACATTCCACGATGTATCAAAAGAAATCATGGAAATAGTTGCAGCTTCAGGTGTTAAAAATGGTACAGTTTGTATCGCTTCTCACCACACAACCTGCTCAGTTATGGTTCAGGAATGTTCACACGATATCGATTCCTTCGATCTTGAGTATCTTCAGCACGACCTTCTCGATATCATGAGAAAAATGATTCCCGATTTTGCAGAAGAACATCAGTATCGTCATCCCGGACCTATCCATTCACAGTTCGGCAGATATGTTAACGAACCCGGTGACTTCACAAGCATGAACACAGACGGTCACCTTCGCAGCGTATTCTTTGGTAGAAGCGAAACCATGACAATTAAAGACGGTGTTCTCGACGGCGGCGAATTTGCTCATGTTTACTTCATCGACTGGGATCATGTTCGTGCAAGAAGACGCCAGCTCAATGTTACAGTTATGGGTACAACAGAAGATGTTGAAAGCAGAAAATGGAACAATGGTGAAGTTATAAACACTCTCCGTAAATACACAGACGAAGAAAAAGCTTATGATGTTCACTACGATCTTCAGCAGAAAAGATAATTTTTCTCTATAAAATTAACGGAGGATTGTCCATTAATGAATAAAATTGCTTTTGTTGTTTCGGTGAGGTAAATACTCCGGCCGAAATCATATTAAAAAAATGCACGGATGCCGAAAAGGCTTTAAAAGACGAAGGTCTTGACCTTGTAAGCGTTTATCCTGTTACCGATGACTATGAAGAAAAAGACATCAAAAAAGCTCTTGACGCATTAAAAGGTCAGGATTTTGATGCTCTTGTTGTTTGTATTGCAGGTTGGATTCCAACCCACGCTGTTGTTAAAATAACAGAACAGTATAAGCACCTTCCTATAGTTTTATGGGGGCTTTGCGGATGGATTGAATCTGATGGCCGTCTTGTTACCACTGCCGATCAGGCAGGAACATCAGCCTTAAGAAAAACCTTCGCTGACCTTGGCTATAAATTTCGCTACATATATGACATCATCGGTAAGAAAACCAATTCCAAAAAGGTTGCAGATTTCTGCATAGCTGCCACAGCTGCAAGAAAGCTTCGCTCAGCAAGAGTTGGTATGGCGGGCTACCGTGATATGAATCTCTATGGCACACTCTATGATGGCTCAAGCCTTAAGAGAGTTGTTGGTCCTGAGATTGAAACCTTTGAAATGCTTGAAATGAAACAGCGCTTTGACAGCCTTTCAGAAGAAGCTAAAAAAGATGTTGTTGAAAATGTTATTAAAAAGTGGAAGTTTTTAAAGCAGCCCAAAGAAGAGGGTATGATGCTTGCAGCAGGATATTATCTTGCTGTAAAACAGCTCATAGATGAAAGAGGCTATGACGCTGTATCATTAAAAGATGTTGACGGAATGAAGAAGCTATTAGGCTTCCCTCCGGCTCCTGTTCTTTCCCTTCTTTCCGATTGCGCAGGAGTATCCACAATTCCTGAAAATGACTGTCTTGGCAATGTAACTCAGCTTATGGTTAAATATTTAACCGGTCAGTGCGGAGCATATCTTGAATTCTATGAATTCTTTGAAGACCGTGTTCTTGCAGGTGTTCCCGATTATATTCCTGCTGAGATTACCGATGGCGAAACAACCGTTATGCCGGCAGCTTTTGGTGAATTAAACGAAGGCCTTTTAAATGTTTCCAAGGTAAAACAGGGCGAGCTTACAATGTGTCGTCTGTTTACAACCGATGGGAAATACTATATGCATATGGTAAAAGGCGAAGGAATAACTCCGAGAAAATGGGAAGAAGCCGGCTGGACCCAGCCTGCTCCTCAGCTTCCCGGCTTGGAAATCCTTCTTGAAGATACCGAAAAATTTGCTCATAATGTTATGTGTCAGCACTATATCATATCCTATGGTGACAACACAGAAAAAATTGCAAATCTTTGCAGTATCCTCGGCATTGAAATTATATAATCTTTCAAATCAAAATACAGCACAGTTTTCAAAAACTGTGCTGTATTTTTGTGTATATATACGAAATGTATATGTAGTCTTGTGCCATTATTGACGGAATATGTTTTTTGTGATAAAATTAACATATATTTCATTAATTACTGTTTTTGGAGTGACATATAGTGAAAATTAAGAATCCAAGATACATTAAAAACAGAATAGTGGCAACGATAATTGTGGCGTTTTTGCTTTGTGTAACATTTCTTTCGATGATTGATTATGCATATTCTGCTGCAGAAGAATCAGCTTTTGAAAGCCTTCATATGCGCACAAAGGAAATAAAAGACGATATCAGTCTGCAGTTTTTTTCCGACAGGGAAAACCTCACCACCATTGCAAATATGGCGGCAAACCTTTATAAAAACGGTGATAGCTATGATATGCTGTTTGACTCCTTTAAATCGATTGGTCTTATAGAAAACATATGCATACTCACCCCCGACGGTCTTTTCCGCACCAAAATGGGGGAAGTTAATGTTGAAAATGAGCTTGTGTTTTCTGAAGAAGCAAAAAATGCTCCCCATATAACCGGTATCGTTTCTGATTTGACAAATTCAAAAATGAAGGTTGTAAGAAGCTCTGTGCCGATAAAAGTAGCCGGGGAGACGGTTGGCATTCTCTATGGTGTTATAAGGCTTGCATCTCTTGAAAAGCATTATAAGCCTATGGCGGATAGCTTAGATGCCAGACTCTACATAATAGACCGTACCACAGGCGATTTTATTGTTGATACCTGGCGTGACGATACGGGAAATCTTTTTGAAGCAAGAGTTATTCAGAGTAAAAAAGGCTATTCCTATGATGAAATGCGTGATGACATAAAAAATGGAAAGAACGGTTTTTGTGCATATCGCTCCAACATTTCTCATGTTATGATGTATTCCCACTACTCTCCCATAGATATTGAAGACTGGCATATTGTGCTTTCTGTTCCTGAGAGTGTTGTTTTTGCACAAGCAGAGAAGATGCACAATGGCTTTATGGTAGTATTTCTGGTTGTAATACTCATAATGGTGTTTTATGTTATTATGATATTCGGCTCAGAAAGAAAGCTTTCAAAAACAACTGTTTATGCATCGGGCATAAGAAAGCTTCTTTTGAGTATTAACCAGGAGAAGGCAGGAATTGCCGAAGCACTTCAGAGAATATGTGAATTTTCAGAAGGTGTGTCATCCTTCTTTATTGACCTTGACGGTGAGGATTATAACTACATCATTCCTTCAAGCAAAGACAAACTCTTAGAAGGCGATGACCGAAGATACATAGCATCTGAAATATTTGAAATTGCAAGCAGATATCATAAGGAATCAAATGTAACCTTATTGGTTTTTGACCTTTCAGCCGACAGTAAGCTTTCAAAATCAAATCCAAATCTCTATGCGTTTTTAAAGGAAAAGGAAATTAAGCATATAGCCTTTGCTGCAGTCTCCGATAAAAATGAGCACATAAGTGTTTTGGGTGTGGTTAATCCAGATAATAAGAGTGAAGCAAAAGAGCTTCTCAGGGAGATTGCTGTTTGTTTCTCGATTTCCATATACAACAAGAAGCATCTTGATAAAACCGAATCCGATGCAGTTACCGATGCTCTCACAGGCCTTTCAAACAGAGTTGCCTATAAAAGAGATATAATCGGATTTGACAATACTCATCCTCAAAACTTTGCATGTATGTATATAGATGTTAATGAGCTTCATTCATATAATAATAAGTATGGCCATGCTGCAGGGGATGAGATGCTTATCTATGTTGCCAACTGCATAAAAGAAGTGTTCTTTGGACATCATCTTTATCGTATGGGCGGAGATGAATATCTCATATTCACCGAAGGTCTGAGTAAGGAAGCTGTTGAGAAGCATATGTCTGTGTTGCTGGAAAAAATTGAGAAAAAAGGCTATCATATTTCCATCGGTATGAATTACAGTATAAAAAATATAAACACAGAATCCCTTGTTCGCGAAGCGGAAAAGAGAATGTATGACGCTAAGGCAAGATATTATCAGGAAAAAGAAAAGCAAAGCTTTGCCAGAACTGATGAAAGAAGATTCAAATTTATAGAAACCGGCATCAAGGATTTGGATATGATGATTAAGGTTCTCAGCGGTCACTATAGTGGTATTTATTCGGTTTCTCTTGAAACAGATATAGCCCGCAGAATAATTATGCCATCATATCTTGATTTTAAAGAAACTGAGGAAAAATTCAGTGAAATAATGAAGGACTATATCCACCATAGGGTTCATCCCGATTTCCACAGGGGAATGCTTAGATTTTTAAACTACGATGTTCTGAAGGAACAGATAGAAAATGGTCAGACTCCAAGATTTACATATAAAAAAGAAAACGGAGAAGGAGTTATCCTCACTGTGTATGCTCAGGGGGATGAAACGCTCTGGGTTTTTGAAAATGCATAATTAAAAAAGGGTTTGTAAAAAACTTAGTTTTTTTACAAACCCTTTTTTGCTGTTACAGGTCTATTTTAATGCTATCCTCGCTGTACTCAATGCGGTCTCCTGTGCGATTAAGAGAATCCATAAATTCAACATATTCTTTAATTGTATATTGAGGCTTGTAGTTTGCCACAACCTCTTTTGCTCTTTTTGCATTTTCTTTTAAAAGAAGATAAAGCATAGCAAGCTGCATCTGAGCGCTTTTTACGCAAGCCTTTAGGGGGTCTTCTATGTAGTAGTCATTTCCGTGGCTTGTTCCTTTAGCACCTGCAGCATATGGGTGAACAACCGGCATAACGCAGGAAAGGTCTCCCATGTCTGTGCTTCCTGAGCCGATAACATCATTATATGAAAATTCTTCTTCGGGAAGCATTTGGGAAGCAGCATCTTTTGTAAGCTCTATCATATCCTTGCTGTTTTTAAGGGGGGCATATCCGGCATAGTCGGTAATATCAATATTTGTTCCAAGAGAAACAGCTCCGCCGATAAACGCTCGGTTAACCTTTTTATTTTCTCTTACCATAGCTTCAAAGCTTTCGCCTCTTATGTAGCTCTCCAGGGTAACCTCTCCGGGAATAGCATTAACCATAGCTCCGCCCTTTGTTATAATGGGATGAACTCTTATTATATCTTTTTCCTGGAAGGTTTCTCTTATTGCATTAACTGCATTAAGACCGCAGTTGGCGGCATAGAGTGCATTGTGTCCATTCCATGGTGAGCCTCCGGCATGAGAAGCTTTTCCTTTGTAGGTGATTTTCTTGGCAAGGCATCCCACCGAACCTGCTCTTACTGTAAACACACTACTTGTATGTACCATAAATGCAATATCAACATCATTAAAATATCCTCTTGCAAGGTATTCCGGTTTTCCGCCAAAGAAACGGATGATTCCTTTTTCACGAAGATTAGCACGATATTCGATTTCTAAAAGTTCTTCTGCAGGAATAGCGCAAAGCTTGATTTTTCCGCAGAATTTATCTAATATGCCCGGTTCCTTAAGAGCTGCAGCTATCCCTACAAGTGCTGCACACTGGGCATTGTGACCGCAGGAATGAACAGCACCTGTTTCTTTATTGCATTCGGGATGCTCAGGGCATATGATGGAATCAAGCTCGCCCAAAATAAGAACGGTAGGTCCTTTTTTGCCTGTGTCAAGTGTTGTAACAAAGCCTGTTATATCTTCGGGCTTATCGAGTTCATAGCCTAAATCTGTAAATGTTTTTTCCATATAGGCAGAAGTTTCATATTCTTTGTATCCGGTTTCGGGATGATTCCAGATATATCTTTCAGAGGCTAAAATAAGTTTGGAATGTTTTTCAACAGCCTGTTTAAGTTCTTGCACAAAAAATCACCTCATAAATAATAAAAGTATAGCTATATATTATCAAATACATAGTAAAAACACAATACTAAAAATGTAAAATTGTATTGAATTTGCAGAGGTCTTGTGATATTATAACTTAAATGAGGTGATAGCTTTGAATTCAAAAGAAATAGTTTTAAAATGGTATAATAAATTATGCTTTCCAAAACACTATGACGAAGATTTTTATAGGATTCTTGAAAGCTATGAAATAGATAAAACCCTTACAATTGATAATTATGATTTAAACTCAAAAGACGGTAAGAAAAACTTTTTGTATTTTCTTTATTTTTGTGAAGAAACCGAAAGAATATATAAAGAAAAAGGCATAAGCACTGAAATTTTGCTCGATACCCTTGCTGATATTCCCCGTTGGCTTGATATATGGAGTGGTTTAAAAGGAGAACTTTATCTAGGTGAGCTTGATTGGCTTAGTTATCACCTTGGTGCAAAGCTGTTTAAGCTTGGAAGGCTGCAGTTCTGCTTTTCAAATAGCTATGAGTTTCCCAAAATAGGCGTAAAAAAAGGAGATGCTGTTGTAGATACTCATATTCCTGCCGCAGGCCCTCTTGATATAAAAGAATGTCAAAAATCCTTTGATTTTGCCAGAGGGTTTTTTGCAAAGTATTTCCCTGAAACAGAGTGGAAGGTTTTTACCTGTCATTCCTGGCTTCTGGGCGAAGATTTAAAAGAGCTTCTCAATGAAAACAGCAATATCCTAAAATTTCAGAAGCTTTTCACCATAGACAGTCAGTATGAAACAGATTCAATTTTATCCTACACATTCAGCTGGAAAATTAAAAGAGAAGATATAAATGATGTTGAGGTAAGCTCACCATTCACAAAAAAGATAAAAGAAAAAGCTTTAAGCGGCGGTGTTTTCCATGGTGGAGCGGGATATATAATGAGGTAGATTAAAACAAGAAAAAAGATGATTGGTAGAAACCTTATTTCTACCAATCATCTTTTTAAGTTTAAGTATTTTTATCTTCCGGCTTCTTCTATAAGCTTTTTAGCATTTGAGTTCATAATAGCTTCAACATCGCTGTCGCTAAGCTTCATATCAACCGCAACTCTCTTTAATGCTCTTATCTGCTCATAAATCATAAGGGTTAAATCTTTCATAAGGGGGTGTATCATCTCTGAAAACATGAATATGAAAGTCAAAAACATCTTTTGGCAAAAAGTTTTTTAGTTCTTTTTCATACACATACCTATCGTAATCTTCAACAGTTAATTTGTATATAACAAAACCCCTCTCCTTTAGTTATTGAAAAGCTCAAATGCTTTTTCTTCGTTTTCATAAAGTCCGCAGCCAATACCTGCCATAGTTGCAGCACCAACAGCACCTGCATACTGACCGTGAATAACATTTAATTTAATGTTGCACATATCTTCAATAAGCTCTATCCAGTATGGATCTTCCGAAGGTCCTCCAACCATTATGCCCTCTGTGGCAGAAATGCCCTTTTCTTTTAAGCTGTCGAGCTTTTCTTTTAAAAGGTTAATGGTTCCTTCCATAATTGCTCTTGCAATATGGAATTTTTCATATTTTAAGATAACATCATCGCAGGGGTCTTCCCGAAGGTTTATGGTAAGCCCGCCTGCTCCCTTTTCGCTTTTCTTTGCAAGGGAAGAAAGAAGATTGAATGCTTCTTTTCCGTCATCAATATATTTGCTCACATAAAGCCATATTCTTTCTGAAATAGATGCCACAGATGCCATCCCTGCCCAGCATCCGCCTTTTGGTGAAAGGAAAGGGTCAATAAGCATTTTAGCATCGGCTATTTTTTCTCTGTTTTCAATTGGGAAGAATGCAACCCATGATGTTCCGCAGGATAAAAGTACCTGACCTTCTTTAAAAACTCCAACTCCTCTTGCAGCCGATGGGTGGTCAAAGGTTCCTAAAACAATGGGAGTTCCTTCTTTAAGACCTGTTTTTTCTTCCATTTCGGGAAGTATTGTGCCAAGGGCTGACGCCGCATCCATAACAGGGGGAACATATCCTCAGAAACGCCTAGTGTGGTTAAAAGCTCAGGGATATACTTTCCTGTTTGCTGATCGATAAAGAAAAACGGTGTTCCGGCAGAGGTTGAAATACCCCATTTTCCTGTTAAGAGGAAATAGAGATATTCTGTGCTCATGCAAACCTTTCCGGCTTTTTCAATAATTTCAGGATTTGTTTTCTTTATGTATGCCATTTGAGCAAGAGGAAATGCCTTAAAGCCAAATGGCCAGCCAATTTGGCTGTAGAATGAGTCGGTGTCAATATCTGCAAACACTTCTCTTGCTTCTTCTTTAACCCTTTTGTCCTGCCAGTTTATAATTCCTGTAAGTGGATTGTTTTCTTTGTCTAAAACCAAGAGGTTTCCGCTTGCAGACGATGCACAAACAGCCTTAACATCTCCGCCTGCAGAATTTGCCAAATCTTTTATAACATCAAGACAAACTTTTGCGTAAGTCTCGGCGGATATTTCAACTCCGCCATTTTCAAGCGTTGTATATTCAAATGCACCTCTTGCAACCTTTATAACCTTTCCGTCTTCGGCCATAAGAATAGCTTTAACTGATGATGTACCCATATCCATACCAATAAGGTGACTCATATATATCCTCCTTTTAAATTATTGTTTAACGCTCAATGCGTTAAACAATAATTTACGCTAAAACAACTTTTATTCCTAAAAGCTTACCAAAAAACTCTATTTCTTCTTTTGTTGCACCATAGATAAAGATGCTGTGGTGTGTTGCACCGTGTTTTGAATGACATTCTAAAAACTCAGCTGTTGTGTAGCCTGTGGGTTTGAGCTAACCATGCATAGCAGTTGTAAATTCATCTGGCTGACGGTCAACTATTTCACATTCTGCAGCAAAAATTTGGAAATCGTCTGCATCGCGGCTTATGTTAACATAAACACCCTTGCCTTCCTTCATTCCGGCAAATGAACCGCCAACTCTTGCAACCTTTGTTGTTTTAAGATCCTTTGCTGCCACAGCAGATTTAACAAGGCCGCATGCTCTGTCTATAACATCGGAATTATCTGCGTGACCTGCTGCAATTGCATATGGCTTTCCATAGCGCTTGAGCATAGAACACATATCCATAACACCGTGAATACCGTGGTTGAATGTTATAAAACCTGCGTGGTAGTCGTGGTTATATTCGGGGGTGTATGTAGTATCTAAAACAACGATTGGAAGCTCTGTTTTTGTGAGAACTTCGATTGATTCCAAAGAAGGAGAATATGCCATATGAATTGTAACAATGGCATCAACACTTTCACTTTCAAATTTTTTGACAGCTTCTTCAAATTCGGGCTTAATACGGCAAAATGCATTTCTTACTACTTCAAAGCCCTTTGCTTCAAATTTCTGAGCAATTTTTCGAGGTAGGGTTCCAGGGTTGGTCTGTAGGCATTGCCTATATCGTCATATAGTTTAATAAAAAGCGGAAGTAAGCCGATTTTCATAATATTTGCTCTTCTTTGAAAAGTGGAATGTCTAAATCTGTATTACTCACCAATAATCATTATCTGAACAGTTCTCTGTCTTGCTCTTGTGGAGTCAAAATCAATAAAGTGGATAAAACCAAATTCACCCAAATCCATTTCACCGTCTTCAATAACGATAGTTTCGCTTCTGCCGATAATTGATGAACGAAGGTGAGCGTCTGTGTTGTGGCAGCCTCTTGCATCTTCATCGTGTTCTTCGGCAAATTTTAAAGCCTTTGTGCCGGGATGGAGATACATTCCCTCATATCTGCATTCGGGAATAAATTTTTCCATAACATTAACAAGGTCCTGCTGGAGAGTTTCTAAGCCTGTCATAGACATATCAAATGCACATTCCTGAGTGATAACACAGCAGGTTGTGTGGTGGGAATAAACAACGCAGATACCGTCTTTAATCCCTGATTTTTTAACAGCTTCCTTTGCCTGAGCTGTTACATCATGGAAGGTAACCACTTTGTCATTTGACTGAAATTTTATTTTCTCTTTATAAACCATAATAGCCTCCTGAATAAATATAATAATTCTATTTTAAAAATTACGCAATTAAAGGAATAGGAAAAAAAGATTCAGAATTAGCAAATCGAATGCAACCGAGATTTTTCTCGGGTTGCACGGTGCCCGAAGCTGTACATAAGTACTGCGAGGGTGAGATTTGCCAATAGCAAAAAGATAAGATGAAAGGAAAACATCTTTTTAGATGTTTTCCTACCTATATGTATAAATCTCTAAATGATATGCAGGTTAATACTTTATGTTTATTATTATATATCTTTTTGCGTTCTGGACTTTTTTTACATTCCTTTTTTCAAATCGTCTTTAGCTCTTCTTGTAGCTGCTATCATTTCATCTATCATAGCAATCGGGTCTTTGGCATTCATTATGCCTGATGCTGCACCGGCAGCTTCTGAACCTGCCATAATAAAGTCGTAAACCTGC
>JAFSBJ010000083.1 GCA_017437345.1 Clostridia bacterium
CAGTCGAAACTTGCAGGACGAGGATTTACAAAGCGATTTATACCATGTAACTGTAGATCAACCAATGAATTTTCCAGTACAAGTGTACTAGCCTACTGTGTAAATATTTATCCACATCCAGGAATTATCAACTATCTGTCACAACATGATATTTATCTAGACCAAGATTTATACGCACTGTCCGAGATGATACAGTGGATCTGGAGAAGTCGCATTCGTAATGGAGAGACAATTCAGATATACGTCCCATCCGTCAGGATGAGACGTCTTTTATATAATTGGCTAGAAATCAACAAAAAGGCGGAGTGCAGAATCATCGATTAAAAAAGTTGGCACGCACTCCGTGCCAAAACTTTTCAAAAACCCCTATAAAATAAAGGGAAAAATGATATACTACTTTTAATAATGTAAATTTTTGAGAGGAATGATATACAGTGGAAAAAGAAAAATACTATATAACCACCGCAATTGCGTATACTTCCCGCAAACCCCACATAGGAAACACCTATGAAATTGTGCTTACCGATGCCATTGCAAGATACCAGAGGCTCATAGGTAAGGATGTTTTCTTTTTAACAGGTACCGATGAACACGGTCAGAAAATAGAAGAAATCGCAAAAGAATGCGGAATAAGTCCCCAGAAGTATGTTGACGGTGTGGCAGGAGAAATCAGAAACATATGGAATCTTATGAACACAAGCTATGATAAATTCATCCGTACAACCGATGATTATCACGAAAAAGCTGTTCAGAATATTTTTAAAAAGCTCTATGACCAGGGCGATATTTATAAAGGGGAATACAGCGGATTATATTGCGTTCCCTGTGAATCCTTCTTTACAGAAACCCAGGTTACCGATGGTCTTTGCCCCGATTGCGGCAGAAAGGTAACTGTTACAAATGAAGAAGCTTATTTCTTTAAAATGAGCAAATATCAGGACAGGCTTATGAAACACATCGAAGAAAATCCTGATTTTATTCAGCCTGAATCCCGCCGCAAGGAAATGGTTAACAATTTCTTAAAGCCCGGACTCCAGGACCTTTGTGTTTCAAGAACCTCTTTTAAATGGGGGGTTCCTGTTACCTTTGATGATAAGCATGTTATCTATGTTTGGATAGATGCTCTTTCCAACTATATAACAGCCCTTGGCTACGATACCGATAAAAAGGGTGAGCTATATAATAAATACTGGCCTGCCGATGTTCATATCATAGGTAAAGACATTTTAAGATTCCACACCATCTACTGGCCCATAATGCTTATGGCTCTTGGTGAACCTCTTCCAAAGCAGATTTTCGGTCATCCATGGCTGCTTTCGGGAAATGACAAAATGAGTAAGTCAAAAGGTAATGTTATGTATGCCGATGATTTGGTTCGTCACTTTGGCGTTGATGCAATAAGATATTATGTTCTTCGTGAAATGCCCTTTGCTGCAGATGGAACCATCACCTTAGAAACCATCATCTCCCGCTTTAATGCCGACCTTGCCAATACCTTGGGTAACCTTGTTAACCGCACAGTTGCAATGGCAAATAAATATTTTGGCGGAGAAATTGAAAATCTTAAGATTAAAGAGGATGTGGATAAGGAGCTTATATGTTGTGCTCTTGATACAGTATCTGATGTAAGCGAAAAAATGAAGGAGCTTCGTGTGGCAGATTCAATAGAAGCTGTTATGGCTCTTGCAAGAAGATGCAATAAGTATATCGACGAAACAATGCCCTGGACACTTGCCAAGGATGAAGCAAAACAGGATAGATTAAAAACTGTTCTCTATAATCTTCTTGAATCAATCCGCTTTATCGGTATTCTTATTTCTCCCTTTATGCCTGAAACAGGAGAAAAAATCTTAAGTCAGATTAATGCTTATTCAAAAGACTATGAAAGCCTTGCAGTATTTAATGAAGATGCTCAGATAAAGGTTGGAGAAGCAACACCTCTCTTTGCCCGTCTTGATGAAGCAAAGAAATTAAAAGAGGTTGAAGATGACATCTTTGCTCCCAAAAAGGAAGAGAAAAAGCCGGAAAAGGAAGAAAAGAAGGAAGAAGCTTCCGAAATAACCATTGATGATTTTGCAAAGGTTGAAATGAAGGTTGGTCTTGTTCTGGAAAGCAAGCAGGTTGAAGGAGCCGATAAGCTCCTGGTTTCTCAGGTTAAAATCGGCGATGAGGTTCGTCAGATTGTTTCCGGAATTGCAAAGTATTATAAACCGGAAGAAATGGTTGGCAAGAAGGTTATTGTTGTAACCAATTTAAAACCTGTTAAGCTTCGCGGTGTGCTTTCTCAGGGAATGATACTTGCAGCTGTTGACGGTGATACTTTATCTGTTGTTTCACCGGAAAAGACAGACGAAATATCTGATGGCACAAAAATAAGCTAAGGCGTGTGAAATGTAAAAATTGTCCGGACCGCAAAAAGGCGGAATAATAAGGGGCAAATTGTTAATAAAGCTGTAAATCCCTTGATTTAATATTTAATGTTGAAAAACATCTTTTTAAGATGTTTTTCTTCAATCATATGCCTTTTTGCTATCGCCAAATGTCACCCTCGCAGTACTTTAGTACAGCTTCGGGCTTCGCCATTGGCTCCATTTGACGATTCCAAACTAATTTTTCCTATTTCACAAAATGTAAAAATTTTATATAGCAAAAGAAACCTATCGAAAACCTTCGATGGGTTTCTTTTTTGCGTTTCAGCCCTATTGCGTTATTTATTTAGAATAGTAAATTATTGTTTAGCCGGGAGTTTGACGCCGGTGCGAATGGCTCCCTTGCCTAAAGGGGCGATGCTTGCCGGTGGCAAGCGGTTATCGCCGACCGAAGCGAAGCGGAGACCTGGATTTGCCATAGGCAAAGACTGAGGGATTCACTTTTGAAAAATATATATATTCAGGTACTTTTGAATCCTCCCACCGTCTGCGACGGTCCCCCCTCCTTTAGGCAAGGAGGGCTTTTGCTTTAGCCTAAAACACTTCGCTAAACAACAATTTAAAATCATTTTTCTTTTATCCCAAACAGTCCTGAAAATTATGCGAATAATTTTTTTGAGGGCTGTTTTTTTCTTTGTGTTTTTGCTCCAAAAAAAATGATTTTTTTCTTCAAAAATCATCAAAAAATAAAGATTATACTAAGGCTCAAAATGGTTAAAAAGGGTGAAAAAATCCACATTTCCACAAAGTTATCCACATTTGACAAGCCCTGTTTTATGGGGATTTGAGCTGTTTTCCACATTAAAAATTACCATAATTTTAAAGTTTTAAGCAAAATAAAAAAAGCTTTTTTAAGGGGTAAAAAAAGCATAAAAAACCTTGATTTTTAAAAATTAATAATTATGCAAAATATCTTGTCCAACAAAAACGGAAATGCCTTCAAAGCCTTGTGGCACAAGGGGTTTAATGTTTTTGAATATTTTGGCGAAAAATGCATAAACCCCTCTAAACCCCGTGGTTATGGGGTTTGTCTGATGCATAAAAATTTATTTAAAATTTTTTCAAAAAAACCCTTGACAAATATCACTTAAAGTTGTATAATGCAGTCACAAAGTCAAAGAAAGTCAAAGTCTAAAAACATTTTTGACTTTCACATAAAGTGGAAAAAGGGAAGAAAGCTCTCAGATGAGGGCAGATTCATAAAAGTATGCCATAAAATTTAGAGGAGGCAGACAGATGAAAATAAGCGATACAATAGAAAATTTTATAAGAGAACTTTTTGAAGATGAACAAAGCATTGAGCTTAAAAGAAATGAACTTGCTTCATATTTTAATTGTGTGCCAAGTCAGATAAACTATGTTATCCAGACCCGCTTCACCACAGAGAGAGGTTATATAGTTGAAAGCCGCAGAGGCGGAGGCGGTCATATCAGAATAACAAGAGTGGCAATGGAAAGAAACGACACCATCCGCCATGTTATTAATAGCATCGGACCCAGCATTGATGTTATGACAGTTGAAGCAATTGTCAATACTTTATTTATGAATGAAATAATAAAACCCTCAGAGGCAAAGCTTATTCTTGCCGCTTGCTCCAATAATGCCCTTTCCCCCATAGCCGATGGAATCATGAAAAATCAGGTCAGAGCAAGTATATTTAAAAATCTGCTTCTGATGTTTGTTTGATTTAAAGGAGGTAATAATTATGTTATGTTCAAATTGTAGTTCAAAAGAAGCTTCATTCCACTATAAATACATTAAAAACGGTGTTAAAAACGAAATTCATCTTTGCACCGACTGTGCCGCAAAGCTTGGCTATATAAACGATGCAGAATTAAGCTTTAATCCGGTAAATATTTTCGGTGAGTTTTTTTCGCTCCCTCAATTTATTCAGCATAAAAACCCTGCGGCAAATTGTCCCGATTGCGGCACCTCATTTGACACAATCCGCAAAAGCGGATTTGTGGGCTGTGATAAATGCTATGAGTTTTTTGCAAACCCCATAGAAAATATCCTTTCAAAGATACAGCCCTCAACTGTTCACAAGGGAAGCCTAAAAGGCACAGAGGGCAAAAAAATAGAAAGAGACAACACCCTTAAAACCATGAAGGAAAAGCTCCAGAGAGCAATTCTGGACGAAAACTACGAAGAAGCTGCAGTTTTAAGAGACAAAATAAAGGCTATAGAAAGCGAAGGAGGGGAAGAATAATGGCAAAGTGGTTTAATGATGAAGGCAGAGATTCCGATGTTGTTCTCAGCACACGAATCCGCCTTGCCCGCAACTTAAAGGGTATTCCATATCCGGGAAAAATGACAAAGGATGATGCATTAAAGGTTATATCTCTTGTGGAATCAGCTCTTGACGAAATGAACTATACCTTCACCAAATATGATATGCAGATTCTTTCCGGGAATGAAAAAGAAAAGCTTGTTGAGGAAAGATATATCAGCCCCAATCTTGCCGCATCGAGCCTTCCATCCTGTGCTTATATAAGCGAAGACCATAGTGTAAGCATTATGGTCAACGAAGAGGATCACATAAGGATACAGTGTATCTACGCTGGCTTTGAGGATAAAAAGGCATATGATTTAATAAATAAAATAGACACCTATCTTTCCGAAAAGCTTGATTATGCTCTCCACGAAAAATATGGCCATCTCACCTCTTGCCTCACAAATGTGGGCACAGGAATGAGAATATCCTATATGATGCATCTTCCGGCAATTGTTATGTTTAAAGCAAGCGACGGAATTTTTTCGTCAATATCAAAGCTGGGGGCAACAGTCAGGGGAATGTATGGTGAAGGAACAAAATCATCAGGATTTTTATTTCAGATTTCAAACCAGGTAACCCTTGGAAAAGATGAAAATGAAATTATAAACGATGTTGCCAAGATTGCAGAAGGAATCATCACAAGGGAAAAGGAATTAAGATGTGAGCTTTCTAAGCAGAAGGGGCTTGTTTTGGAAGATAAGATAATGCGCTCCTATGGCAGCTTAAAGCACGCCCGCATAATGCAGAGCAGCGAAATGATGACTCTTTTATCTGATGTTCGTCTTGGAATCAGCCTTGGGTTTATTGAGGATACAGATTTAAAGACTGTAAATAATCTTATGATTATGGCATCAAGAGCCCACATTTCAAATAGCGATAATGCAGATTCTCCCTTTGAAAGAGATGTTGAAAGAGCAAGGCTCATAAGAAACACATTATAACAGGAGGTAATTACTATGGATTCAAGATTTTCACCCGAATCAAAGGCGGCACTCAGATGTGCAAACGAAACTGCCTTAAATATGGGATATACTTATGTTGGCAGTGAGCATATTATTGCAGGCATATTAAAAGACGGTTCCTCTCACGCAGCTCAGGTTTTGGAGGATGCGGGGGTAAGCTTTGATTTATTCACAGAAAAAATAAAGTTTTTTGCTCCCCCGGAAAGCAGTCTCAGCCCTGTTGGCGATGCCCTTCCCATAACACCCC
>JAFSBJ010000084.1 GCA_017437345.1 Clostridia bacterium
ATGGTTGGCGGTCTTGTTCGTCTTATGGTTGAGAAGCTTAAATATAAAAATGACGAAGAAAAAGAAAATGCAATCCAGTCCGGTGTTCTTTATTCATCAGGTATGATAGCAGGTGAGGGAATACTTGGCATAATTCTTGCAGTTCTTGCCATTATAAAAATAAAAGGCACAGCAATCAGCGAAATGATAAATCTTTCAGATGCTATAAACCTTGGAAGTATAGGCGGTTTAGTGTTCTTTGTGCTTCTTACAGCTTCCTTCTTCGTATTTGCGTTTGCCGGAAAGAAAAATAACAGATAATAAATCATATAGGGTGGAGCAGCTGCTCCACCCATTTTAAAAACGGAGTATTTCAAATGAAAAAAAATAAAGCAAATTTTCTTGATTTTATTCCATATTATTCGCCAAAAATAACCCATAGCGAAAAGGATGGATTAATAACAGTTGATATGTATCATAAAGGCTTCTATGCACGCATAGCCCAGAAAATATTTCGCCGCCCTTCTGTGAGCCATATAAAATTAGATACCTACGGAAGCTTTGTCTGGAAAAATATAAACGGTCAGAATTCTGTTGGTGAAATAGCTGATATTATAAAGGCAGAATTCGGCGACAAAGTTGAGCCTCTTTATCCAAGGCTTGTTCAGTATATGAGAATTCTTTATAATAATAAATTTATATGCTATAAGGAGAAGTGAAATGAGCGTTTTAAAAGGCATAGAGCCACAAAATGTTTTTAAATTCTTTGAAGAAATATCAAAAATCCCCCATGGTTCAGGCAATACAAAGCAAATAAGCGACTATCTCGTTTGCTTTGCCAAAGAAAGAAACTTTGAGTATTATCAGGATAAAATGAATAATGTTATCATAAAAAAGAAAGCAAGCTGCGGCTATGAAGAATCTGAACCCTTCATCATTCAGGCTCATATGGATATGGTCTGCGAAAAGGAAGCAAGCTGCACAAAGGATATGTCAAAAGAAGGCATTGATTTAATAGTTGACGGTGATTTAATCACAGCCGATGGCACAACCCTTGGTGCAGATGACGGAATAGGCGTGGCTTATGCTTTGGCTGTTTTAGATGCTTCTGAGCTTTCCCATCCTCCGATTGAGGCAGTATTCACAGTTGATGAGGAAATAGGTATGCTTGGAGCATTTGAGCTTGATGTTTCCATTTTAAAAGGAAAAAGAATGCTAAATATTGATGCCGGAAGCGAAACCACCATCACGGTCAGCTGTGCAGGCGGTGTAACATCAAAAAGCACATTTGAAATTAAAAGAGAAGATTTCCCCGGCGCCGCCCTAAATCTTAAAATATCAGGTTTGGAAGGCGGTCACTCCGGCGTTATGATACATAGGGGAGGAGCAAATTCCAATTCCCTTATGGGACGCCTTCTCTGGGATATCTCAAAGGATAATGATATTCGTCTTGCATCTGTTGAAGGCGGCTTTAAAGATAACGCCATCCCCGTTGAAACAAATGCTGTCATAGTCTGCAAAAATCCCGATTCCTGCAAGGCTGCTATTGAAAAGGTTGAAAAGGAATATAAAAACGAATATTCGGTAACCGATCCTGAGCTTAAAATAAGCATAGAAGAATGTGAATATGTAAAGCCTCTTTGCCCGGATGACAGCAAAAAAATCATTCTGTTTTTAAATGCCGCTCCAAATGGTGTTCAGCAAATGAGTTCCAGAATAAAAGACCTTGTTCAGACATCGCTGAATTTTGCCATAACCTCATCATCTGATGATAAAATAGAATGTGTTATCTCTGCAAGAAGCTCTGTTGACAGTCAAAAATATATGGTGATTGATAAATTGTATCAGCTCACCTTGTTCCTTGGCGGTAGTTCTGAAACCTGGGGCGATTATCCCGGCTGGGAATTTAAAGATAATTCCAAATTCAGAGATACCTTCTGCAAAGTATTTAAAAATAAATTTGGTTGTGAACCCAAAATAGAAGCTATCCATGCAGGGTTGGAATGTGGTCTTTTCTCAGGCAGAATAGAAGGACTTGAAGCCATATCCTATGAACCCTATATGTGGGATGTCCATACCCCCCGCGAAAGACTTTCAATTTCGTCAACACAAAAGGTGTGGGAGCTTTTGGTGGACTTATTGAGTGAGTTAAAATAAATAGTTTTCAAATAAAAAATAATTATTTTATGACAGTCCTCAATAAACAGTATAGGTATTGACGGTCTGTCAGGCTGGTATAGAGAGTTAAGCATATCACATTTATAGTGTGGTGTGCTTTTTCTCATATATGTGGTAAAATGTCACGCAATAGAGGTTAAAAAATGCTCTGTTTTTACGGCTTTCAAAGCCTAAAACTTATATGGTAATGGATTTTTATATTCAAAACCTTAAAACTGGGGTTCTATCGTTCCGCAAAATATAAAAATGAACACTTTTTGAAAAAGGGGATTTAAGTCCGTTTTTCGTCTTAAATCCTTCTTAACTGCCATATTGCGAAAAAGAACAGGTTTGTCATGGGCGAGCCTCGTGTATTTACCTTTGACTTACCTGCTTCTTTTTTGATAAATAATTAAATCTTTCCGCTTATAATATCATTCCAAACTGTTTTATGTTGAAATTTTATCGAATCATCATTTTTTAATAGTTCTACATAGTGGTCTATAAATTCTGCTGGATCTTCAACTAACCTCAAATAATATTTTAATGTTGTGTAAACACCATTTACAATAACTTGACATCCGTGTATTTGACCTATCCGTTGTATCTCTTTTTCTATACTGTCCCAATCAGCAGAATCCATATTGGCTGTAGTTAAAAGATAATATCTATCCGTATTATGTACTTTAAATTTTTCGTATGCATCTGCTACAAGTTGTTTAGTTATTTGTATTTCGTGTTTAATTTCAACACCCTCAAATGCACTTCCATTTTCGTTATTTATGTCAACATCACCAATTCTGCCAGACTGCTTATCTGCAGAGTTGTGTGATTCTAAAGGGCATAATATCTTTCCACTATAACGAGTTACTTGGTTCATCATACATTGATAAGCGGCATAAATTGCTAAAGTTGGTAATCTTGAAGCTCCTGACCCTGAATATCTGTATGTAAAATGTTTTTCAAGAACTTTAATAATATTAGCTATCGAAAGACTATGTGGCTTTGCCAATTCAATATTTAAACTATCTCTCTGTTTTATCAACAAAATAAAGAAATATAACAATACCTCTTCAGCAGAAACATTTTTTTCTTGAACACAATCAATTATTTCGAGAAATTGAGTTTTAACTTTTGCAGGAGTTATTGCTCCAGGATAATTTAAGGTATATGGGTGAGCTTGTTCCAAAGAACGAGTTAACCATCCTGACTCTGCCATCGCAGGGAAAGAAACCTTTTTCAAAAATGGTGTAATTTCAGCCTTATCAATCGTTCTTCCTGAAAAACCATTCTCCATTTTACTTTGATGATACCTAATATCTTGAGTAGGATTGTAAATTTTATGCGATAATAGAGTTATGATTACCGTTATTACCGCCTTGTTTTTTTCAGAATTATCAACAAGATTTTCAATTTTTTCTAATATTTTACTTGCTAATTTAACAGATGTATCATTTGATGAAATTTTTGATAATGCTTGGTCGTAAATTTTACTAATTATATCTGTATGTGTCATCATTTTTTCCTCCAAAAAATTGCGTATTTATTTCTTCTGCAACAGCTTCTATCATTGGAACGCAAACAGAATTTCCAAGTTGCTTATACTGTTCCCCAACAGAACTTATCTTTTTGTAGTTTTCTGAAAAACCCATTATTCTCCAGCATTCATTAAGAGTTAATTTTCGCACACGATTATCATTTGTGAGAATAAAGAATCTTCCTGATGTTTCTTGTGATGGTAATGTCGGATGTATACCATTTACCGAATATATTCTGTTTGGTTGCTTGTGAACTCGTGATAAATGTTCAGTACCGGGTCTTACGCCGACTTTTCGGATTGATTTATTTCTATATCCCACAAAAATCAATCCAGATGATGGTTGTTGTTTTGGATTATCTATCAATGTATATTCATTTGGATTTAAGAACTCAAACTCACCTTCAACATCTAAAAACTCACGAAGCATTTTTCTTGGTAAAGTTTTAATTTTGCTAAAATCAAATTTCCCTAATCGAGAACCTATAATAATTATTCTCTCTCTATTTTGAGCAACACCAAAATCTGCACCATTTAAAACCTTCCAAGAAACTTCATATCCCAATTCAGTTAATTTATCTATAATAGTATGTAGCGTTTGCCCCTTGTCGTGATGCACTAAATGTTTTACATTCTCCAAAAAAACAACAGATGGTTTTTTCTCATTTATAATTCTGCATATTTCAAAAAACAAAGTTCCACGAGTATCTTCAAATCCTTTTTGCTTGCCAGAAATACTAAAAGGTTGACAGGGAAACCCTGCACATAATATATCGTGATTAGGTATTGATTTTTCGTTAATTTCAATTATATCACCATATGGTAATTCACCAAAGTTTTCATAATATGTTTTCTGACATTCTGTGTTAATATCAGAAGAGAAAACACATTGGAAATTTTGTGTTTCCATTCCGATTCGTATTCCGCCAATACCACAAAATAAATCTATAAATTTAATTGCTGACATTTTTATTCCTCCGAAATAAAATCCATTACATCATCTATGGTACATTTAAGAACATCACAAATTTTTTCCAATGTTTCTATAGGTACTGATTCATCGCGACCTAGCTTTGCCATTGCATTTGTGCTTATGTTTGCAGCTATCCTTAACTGTGTTTTATTCATCTTTTTGTCGATTATCATTTTCCATAATTTATTATAAGAACGAGCCATATAAAGAGCCTGCCTTTTTACAAGATTTTATTATTTTTACATTATAACATACAAAAGGAATTATTTCAATATTTTATTGAGATGGTAAATATTTTTTTGCAATTTTGAACATAAATTTTTCTATAAATTCATAGTTATAGGATGATTTATATTTTCATAAATTTTTGTATATTTTTCTTCCTTTAATTGTGTCATAAATGAAAGAGAATATTTTTTGCTTTCAAGTGTGTAAAAATAAATTTGGTTGTGAACCCAAAATAGAAGCTATCCATGCAGGATTGGAATGTGGTCTTTTCTCAGGCAGAATAGAAGGACTTGAAGCCATATCCTATGAACCCTATATGTGGGATGTCCATACCCCCGTGAAAGACTTTCAATTTCGTCAACACAAAAGGTGTGGGAGCTTTTGGTGGACTTATTAAGTGAGCTAAAATAAATAGTTTTCAAATAAAAAGTGTGTGTAAATTAATTCTTGAGAATTAATTTACACACACTTTGGGGATAGGAAAAAAAGATTCAGAATTGTCAAATCGAACTCAAAGCAAGGCTTTGCCTTGCTTTGAGCGGTA
>JAFSBJ010000085.1 GCA_017437345.1 Clostridia bacterium
AAGCACCTGATTTATCTTCAAGGATTTTCTTACGCTCGCGCATTGTTTCTGTAAAAATAAATTCTGTGCATTTATCATAGAGAATTCCATCAACATCAAAAAACCGGGGAGCAACTCCTATGATTTTTCCACCGCCACTATTAAATCCTCTTGCAGCGGCACCCATAAGACCTGATGCACCGCCACCAAACACGAGGCTATGACCTTTTTGGGCAAGGACTTCTCCAAGTTTTTCAACTTCTCTTATATAGTTTTCAGATGTTTTCTTGCTTGATGCACCATATATACATATATTCATTGTCATTTCCCTTTCAGATAATTTATGTTCTTATTATATGCACTAGTTAAAATATTTTTCTCCGGTTTTTATAGCTTTGATTATAGGACATATGAGCGCTCCACAGAAAAAGTTGCCTATTGAGTGGATTACATCCCATGGAAAACCTGCCACAATCCAGGCTACGATGCCTTTAAAGCTCATATTAAAAAGAAGCATATGAACAGGGGCATAGAGTATGCCATAGAAAAGCCCGTGAAGAGCACAAATTATCATATAAATCAGCGGCTTATATTTTGAATTTATATTTTCGGGCAGAAGCATTACCGCAGCCCAAAGCATCAGCCAGATATACAGGTATGGTATCCACCAGGTTGAAAACGCCGAAAAAAGCCCTGCCAGCATAACAAATATGTAGATTGGATACAAAGCTTTTTTGCGATACACAACAGTCAGAGCAATAATAAAAACGCCTGTCAGATGGATATTAGGTAAAAATTCCATAATAAGCTTTGAAGCATACATAATTGCCGCCATAAAGCTGAAAATTACCATTTCCTTTACACTTAGTTTCATTTTTATTCCGCCTTAAACATATATGAGCATCCGTTTTTTATTTCAGTTTTATCCACGCCGGTTGAAGCATATTCACCGTCAACATAGAACGCCCAGTATTTTCCGTCTTTATCGTAGTCGTAGCTTATTGAGTTAACGGTTTTAACATAAAGCCCGAACTGACCTTCTTCACCATCTATGAGCTTATGTTCTTTTAAAGCATCACCAACAGTTTTTTTATCGGTGAATATATTAAACATTTCTTCATTACCGTCGGCATCTGCAACAGTAAAAATAAAATTCTTTTCACCTTTACCAAGAATTGTGGCTGATGAAGATATTACAGTATCATTGGAATTATTATTCTGAACATCACTTTTACATGCTGAAAAAGACAACAAAAGTATAAATAACATACATATGGAAAGTAAGCGTTTTTTTATCATAAGTCAGATTCTCCCTTATACATATTTAACATAAAATTCATACACGATTTTGATACCGCTCTCTTGGTGAATTTTTGAACATTCGTTCAAAGTGAAGTTGCTACGCAGTGAAGTTTTTGTCGCACAAAAGTGAAGTTAAGTTTTCCGCTTCGTTGTCAGGCAAAACTTCACTTACAAAGTAAACTTCACTATCGAGGATACCTTCACTTGCCCTGCTGGGCAAACTTAGTTACTGAATTCAACTTTGTTGAATTCAGTATAGCACAAAACACCTATTTTTTCAACAGATAACACAACGAAAAAACCCCACTATATAGTGGGGTTTAAAAAGTCTGAATTATTTAACAGCGTCTTTTAATGCTTTACCAACTTTGAAAGCAGGAACTGTAGCTGCAGGGATATCAATGATAGCACCTGTCTGGGGGTTCTTACCTTTTCTAGCTGCGCGTTTTTTGGTTTCGAAAGAACCAAAACCAACTAAAACAACTTTGTCATCTGCTTTAAGAGCTTCTGTAACACTTTCAACAAATGCATTTAATGCTTTTTCAGCATCTTTTTTAGTTAATTCAGCTTTGTCTGCAATTTTTGCAATTAATTCACTTTTGTTCATTTCTACCTACTACCTCCTAAAAAAATTAGATTACATTCATTATAACAGATAATTCCATTTCTTGCAAGTATAAACTCAAAAGAAATTGTTGTGATTTTGCATAAATTTAGTCATTTTAAATTGTATTAAATGCCGAAAAGCCTTGTATTATGGGCGTTTTTGACATCTTACATAATCTCATTTTCATCAAACATATTATCTCTTATGATTTCTGCATTATTGAGTGTGCAAAGTATATATGCAAAGATAAGAATTCCTTCAGACACTATATTGAGCTTAATCGCGGTTATTACATCGTAATAATCCCACACTCTTGATACAGAGGTTATCTCTAAGGTTGGGAAAGCGCAGAACACAGCATAGAGCGAAAGAACCATGCCTAAAAATGGAATAAGTTCAAAAAGCATCGGTATATACTCAATATTACCCGGCTTTCTCATAGGGATAATATTACACTTGAGATATAGAGAATTTAAAAAGTTTATCGCTGCAACAAGAGCAAAGTAATAAATATAGCCTATTGTGCTGTCAAAATATATCAGCACGATAAATAGTATATTTGCTATTATGACGACTATGGTGGAAATCATAAAAAACATACCATAAAATTTATCTGAGAAAAACATCAGATAAAAGATAACCATCATTATAGATGATGCAATTTGAGGTACGAATAAATACCAAAAATCATAGTATATATCACTTTGCTCATTCTTCATAAAAATATACATTACAAGGTCAACAATTGCCTTTATAATATATGCAGTGATAGCTGATGAAAGGCATATTTTTAAAGCTTTTTTCATTTTATCACCTTACTTATGGCTTATTTAATTATCTGACTTAAAACCATGTCATCAATGCCAATGGAAACATTGTCAATTTTCTTTCCTGTGTCAACATCTGCATAAATGACATCACCATTATTAACAATTCTGTCTGCATCCAAAGAGCTTACGCAGTTTATAAGATCGCCAAATCTGGTGTTGGCAGGAATGTCAGTAAATTCTATTTTTACTCTCATAGTGTATCCATTTCCGTTGTTTACAACCATTTCCGGATAATAGGTTACCTTAAGATCATAGCCAACATATGCTAATGCATCCACCCACGTTCCGAACATAGATAAGAAAATACTTCTGAATTCATATGATGATCTTATAACATCTTTTGGCATTGAAATCTTGTTGATAAATGCCTTACCGTACACTTCAGCAGGAACCGACGCAAGGATTATCTGATAGTCGGACGCGTTTGAAGGATACAAGCTTAAATCTGTGAGAATCTTTTCGCTTTTAAGTTTTATATCCCCGGGCGTTACCACACTTACTTTGTAATAGCCTGAAAATCCATTTAATTCAAGAACAAGGCAGGCAAGTTCTTTCATTGTTATATCTCTGTCAAAATCTATATTATCTGCTGTATCAAACCATACACCATTATAATATGCTCTCTTTATAAGGTTATCAAACCCGGTGTTGCCATCAGATTTATATCCCGGATAGTTTTTGTCCGCTTTTCCGCTTGGAATATAGGCTGAAGCTCCTCTGGCTGTTACAAACATCAATGCTGCAATTGTTTCTTTAATGGTCGCATTTTTATTGATATAGTCAGCATTATCATTATCAAGTCCAAGATAATATCTGCACAGCATATTTAATGGAACTGAATACTCATGTTCAAATGAACTTGTGGCAGAAATATTAGGATATGTTGGATAATAAAAGCCCGACAACAGCCTTGCTGATGCCATTGCAAGTTCACCATTGGTTAAACTGGCATTTTCATCATAAGGGCGATCAACCAGCTTTAATGAATTATAAATAGTTTCAAAAATTTTCGGATTAACAGAAGACATAAAATTGGTTTTTGGAGTTTGTGCATTTACATTTCTTGAACGGATAATGAGGGCAGATGCTTCTCCTCTTGTGAGGGTGTCACCAAGTCTTAAATCCATATAATCATTTCCAACCATTATTCCATTAGTGTATACCCAGGAAACAGCACTTGAATTACTTCCCTGACGATGAATAACCGGAGGTGCAGTTATCCCATCGGGACTGCCTGCTCTTTTCCAGAGAAGAACAGCTACATCACCACGGGTTATTGGAGTATCAGGCATAAACATATTATCGCTTAGTGCATCAAGACCAGATGTCATAATATAATTATATGCCCAATGGGATGTTGAAACATCATCAAACAATTCTTTTCTTGTCTCAGGACCATTTCCTATCATTTTAACAAATTCCGCTCTGGTAACTGTTCCTTCAGGGCGAAATGTTCCATCTGCATAACCATTTATGGTTCCGTCGTTTACAAGAGCTGACACATATTCGTATGCCCAGTGAGATGAATTAAAGTCTGAAAATTCTGCAGCAAAAACTACAGGAACTATTGAAAGAAGCATTGCTAAAGTTAGTATAATAGAAATTATTCTTTTCATAGATTTATCTCCTTTGGTTTATTACCACCAAATATACCATTATATGCAATAATGGCAGCTTCGGGGTTCATATTGCATTCAAGTCTATATAGTGGAACAGATAAAAAAAGCTTATTTAATGTGTTAAGACAGTTAGAAAACATTTCATCTGTAATGGGAGTTCTGATTCCTTCAAAAAACGGTTGCATCGCTTCCTGGGGCGACATAGAAGAAACTTTATTCTTTTCTCCTCTTTCGAGAAAAACTATTGCCTTTAAAGGAACTGTGGCATTTTTATTTATACCTGTTGTTCCTGCCCAGGGAGTGCCGCTTATATAAAATTTATTGTCACATCCCATAAAAATTATAGGTGTATCATCATTTAAAATAAATGTTCCGGGAATATTATCGAGCCAAAGTCGGGTGTGTGTAGATTTTCCTGTTCCTGATTTAGCCGAAAAAGCTACGCCCTCACCATCGGCACAAACTGAAGACGAATGAAAAACAAATCCATCTCTCATTTGAATAAGATAGCATATGGCACAATTAAGAACATTAAACATAAGCATAGAATCTTCTGCACCATAAATTCCCTTTAAATCATATAGGAAAACCTTTATGTTTCTATATGATTTTGAAAACTCTATTTTTGCAACTGCTTTTGATATTGCTGTATCATAATAGAAAACAACATCTTTATCCTCGGTCGAATAGAAAAATGATATATCTGAGAGCTTGATTATATCTTCATTTTGCACCTTTATATCGCTTTTTGTTTTTATAACCGAAATATGAACATCCGATTCATTATTATTATCCACAATATAATCGGAAAGTCTTTCTTCAAAAACTATGTCATTATCAAAATCTATACAAATATTTAATCCGGCAATAAAATATTTTCTAATCATAAATATTACCTGCATTTCCAATATAAAGTCTTGTTGTTATTCAAAAAAAAGGCTGACATAAGTCAACCTTTTTTATGTTTATTTTTAACTGTTTATTACATTTCAGCATTTGATGTTGATTGAGTAGCGAGATTGTAAGTTGTTAAAATAAGATTTGAATTTGCATCGATTTCTGTTGATGTAACAACGCCGCCGCCAATGGCTGCCGGTAATTTTGCTATATTCTCTTTAACAGCTAATTCAACAACTGTAGCTGTAGGTCTTGTATACTGTTTCATTGTTATAATCTCCTCTCCTCAATTATTCGCAAACAACCGAACCTTCAATTACTTTGCCAGCAGCTGTGATAATTCTTACTGCATACACATCATTTGCATTGTAAGGAGCATCATCAACTGTTAAAGCAGGATAGAAGGAACCTGTTTCCATATCACCAACAAGAACACCAACCTTTGTGGGGGTACCTGCTGTAACTTTAATAGCAAAGTTATTAACTGCATATTTTGTTGTATCAGCATATTCTGCGTCAACTGCCGGAATCTTTTCAATCACTGTTGTGTCAGCTTCAACTTTAGGAGCAACATATGCAAGTTTTGTGGTAACATCAATCTTGTCACCCATTCTTACAGCGTATTTTCCATCAACATTATCCTGAGCTACATTGTTAATTTTAACTGCAACGAGCTCATATTTGCTGTCAACATCAACAACTGCATAAAGAACTTCGGTTTCAGCATTACCAAGAGTAAGATCGGTTACTTCTGTTGTTAATGCTTCATCAGAATAGAATTTAACAGAGTTAACGCCAGCATCTTTGGTAACCTCAACTTTAGAAAAAAGAAGTTCCTTACCAGTAAGAGCTTCAGCAGTAAATGCTGTGCCGTTTGTTCCGAACTGAACATCCGTGGTGAGATCTACAATTTTGTTTTTAGCAACTTTGTAGTTGAATACTGCCTTGCTATCTTTAGCTGTCTGCTGATCGATATAAACGATCTCATTACCGCTTTTAACAAGGTATGTAACTTCTTTACCGGTTTCTGCTGCAATCTCAGCTTTAACACTTACTTTTTCACCAAGATAAGTAGTTGTTGTGGTTGCTGCAAGACCGGATGTAGCTACTGCCATGAATGCTGCAAAAGCAACGATCAAGGCAACGATTTTTTTGCTTTTCATTAGACATACATCTCCTATCTATGTTTTTCGTTATACCTATTCTATCATCTAAATTAATTGTTGTCAATAGTTTTTTACTAAAAATTATCTATACTAATTGCACAATTAAAAAAGCTTTCCTTTGTGCAATTTGTCAATTAATTTAATTAAGCTTTATTTCAAAATTTCGGCTATAAATTTATAATCGACATTGCAATACCCAGCAGGCTTATAATCAGTTCTACCGCATACACCGAAATAGCCTTTACCTTAGCTGCTTTTATACCCTTTTTATTTTCTTTAAAAAACTCATAGAGCTTAGCATAGCTATATACAGCTTGAAAATAAGGACTTATAACATCGCTGCGTCTGTCATTGCCTACATTTTCCTTATATTTTGCAGACATATATGATTTTTTTGCGCTAAAATATTTTTGGGCAAAATTTTTAAGATAACCTGCTCTGACATTTCTAAAATCATAATGATATGTATGCTTAAGTTCAGAGAGAAAAAATTTATCAAATTCATCACAAAAAATTTTAAGGACATCTATGTTTAAACGCCTGTAGTGACCATATGCATCCTCAAGATTTGTCTTTCCTTCGCCTTTTATTCTATAGTCTGCCAGGTGACCAAACATCGCTCTTACTTCATTACCAAGAGGAAATATGCCGTCTGACACAAACATCTTTGCATATTTTAAAACAGGTGCTGTGTAGTCATCATATTTTTTTAAAAGTTCAACCTCTGTCATCGGCAGCTTATTTACTTCTTCGGGATGGTATTCATCCAAAACCCGCAAAAAAACTTTGTCATCTATAAACTCTGATATATTTTTCATAACCCTTTATTAAATCCTTTTTATTTTTTGCTAAAAGCGCTTTTCATTTTTTCAAACACGGGAAACAATTTAGATTTTCTTGAAATAACATATTTCCAAAATATGGTGCCTCTGTGTTTTACTATATAAACTCTTTTTTTGTCGGCATCTAAAAATGAAGCAGGCATTTTTTCACCACTTAAAATTATTTTCTTCATTTCCTTGCCGGTCAGATTTTCCAAATCACTTTTGTTCATATACATTACCTCAATCACTTCAATAAATTTATAATTCCATATATCAGAAATCCCAAAGAAACAGCCTTAATAAGTATGTCTATTAAATGAGTTACCGGCCAACTATAACCTTCATTTATTATTTTGGGGTAGTTTTCTTCATATGTATCAATTATATTTTCCAACTTACCAAGAGTTTCTTCAAAACCTATTGCTTTCTCCACTTTCTTATAAAGAAAATCTGTTGAACGCGTTACTATGTCATAATTCAAATAACTAAAATATTTATCTCTGCCGGTTTTATATAAGTTAATTGCTTCGCTATACTGTTTTTTTATTACTTTATCAAATTTTTCACCATTTATTTTTATACCCTTACGATTGAAAAACCTCAGGCTCTTTTTGTAATACTTTATTCTTTCTTTATAACAATCTATTAGCAGCACATGAGCCATATGTTTTATAAAATATGTGTGTTTCAATGCATATTCGTAGCATTGTTTCTTTTCATCTTTATTTTTTGTCAGTTCAGCAGTAGCAATGATCTGCATTAAGTAAAACAATGCCTGAACACAGCTTGCATCAAGATCATGCTCATAAACCTCAAATTTCGAAATTAAATGAGCAATATTATTGGTATACAGTTCAAGTATCTCTTTCTTTATTTCAACGATATCCGCATCTTCAGGATCAGGATAACAGGAAAATGTCAAAAATTTTACAATGGTTTCCTTTTGTTCCTCCAAAGAATGCATATACTGCTCTGCATTTAACTCTGTTTTGCCCTGAACACTTTTTGACACTTCATCCCAAAAATGTTCCATCTTATTTTCTCCTTTGTGTTGTGTTTTATTCAAAATGCAAATATTAATTCAATCTCATACAGATAATCCATTTTATCACATTATGAATAAATATGCAAGAACTTTTTTCAACAGGACAACAATAATTCGTTTCGAATTCAGAAAAATTACTTGTTTATGCTTTTAATCATCATGTTTTCTATATCAAGACGCATATTGCATTTATCAATCGCACATCTTTTGTGAGATATAATTATGCAGGTTTTTTCCTCATTATTCATTATATTATCAAGCATTTTCTCTTCTGTCGCTTCATCAAGGGCGCTGGTTGCTTCATCCAAAAGAAGTATTGGTGCATCGGAATACACCGCCCTTGCTACAGCCAGACGCTGAATCTGACCTTCGGAAAGGCCTGTGCCGCCTTCACCGAGGACTGTATCCAGACCATTGGGAAGAGATTCTATTACATCCCATATACACGCTGTCTTTGCTGCTTCTATAACCTTTTCTTCATCTATATTATCACTCATGAAGGTTATATTGTCTTTTATGCTGCCTGACAAAATCATATTCCCCTGGGGAACATAGGCAAAAAGCTTTCTTAATGATGCATCGGCTATATAGGAATTGTTGCTTGTGTTCACGCGAATTTCGCCATCATTTGGCGTAATTATCCCCATTATAAGCTTTATAAGAGTACTTTTTCCTATGCCGGATATTCCTGATATTGCAACAAGGCTTCCCTTTGGAATCGTTACATTGGCATTTTCAAATATCACTTCTTCATTATATGAAAAAGAAATATCATTGATACTGATATTTTTCATTTCATTATATAACGATGCCGCATCAATGTTTTTATAGCGGAGTTCTTCATTAGGAAGATTCTCAAGCTCGGTTATTCTCTCAGCAGAAACGGTTAGCGTATAGAACTGAGGTATTACAGATGCAAGGTCTTTAAACGGAGTCTGCACCTGACCTACAAGCTGAATTATAGCAGTGAATGTGCCGACAGTCATAAGAGCATTTGCTATTTTCCATGCACACCACGCAACTGCAAAATAATAGCCGGTAGTCAGGGAAATATAGAACAGAATATTTGCAAAGACATTAAGGTATCCACGCTTCATTATAAGAGAAAGATTCTTTTTTTGAAGCTTTGATGCCTCACTAGTTATTTCTTCCGCTTTTCCAAATGATTTTATAACGATTATATTTCTTATAGATTCCAGAAGGAATGAATGAAGTGACCCCTGACTTTCAAGACATTTTTTACTTAGCGGCTTTATTCGGCTGCTATAGAGCCTGGCAATAATCATAACAACGGGTCCAACTATAAGGAAGATAAAAGCAAAGTCTTTATCAAGCATATAAAGAGCGCCAAAAGCAAGAGCTATTTTTGACACAAGAGCCATTACATTCGGAACCATTGATATTATATGGCTTGAAACAATGTTAACATCACCATTTAGTCTGTTTAGAAGCTCACCCGAATGATATTCTGATACCGACTGCCATTTCTTATAAAGAAGCTTATTAAACAGAACCGACTGCAGTTTATTCCTAAGCATCCCTTCCGTTTTTAATGAAACAAGAGTATATAATATATGTAGAAAAAGCTGAGCTGCAACAAGAAAAGCAAGCTTTATTAAATTATCTTTAAAAAATATTCTTTTTTCTGATATTATAGCAGAATCCAAAAGGTCTTTCGAAACAAGGGCAAATCGCACACTTACCCACGATACAGCCGCCGCACACAGCGAAAGAAACACTATCTGCCAGAGAATATATTTCGCTTTATTGCAAAGCCATTTGATAGATGAATTATTTACTTTTTTTATGGCGGTGTCCTCCCTTCAGTTTTCTGCAAAGCTGAGCCAAATTATGAAGCATTCTTGCCGCAATATGCCTTGCAGGAAATATAAATAACCACATTCGGGAATACAGCTTATACCATAAAGCATTTACACTGTATGTTTTACCAGAACGGACAAAAGATTTCATCGAAGCTATAACCTTGTCCTTTGATACAGGATATTCTTTTTTTGTTTCGTTATCCCCTGCTATGGTAAGGATATCCCCCTTTAATTTTATCACTCTATGGAAAATATATTCTCCGTTTTCCCTTTCAAAAAGCACCACATCATACTTTTTGATTTCAGAAGGTTTTGCGAGAATAACATCATCGCTGCCCCCTCTTAAAAGAGGATACATGCTAAAACCGGTGACGGTAAGGCGGACTTCCTTTCCAACAGAGATTACCTCCTTTATGTAGGGGGCAATTTCGTGCATACTGGGTTTGAAATGCTTTATAATCATAGCTTACTCCAGGATATTTTTTTCATTTAACACTTTTACAAAATCTCTTATATCACTAAGAGCTTCTTCCTGGCTTACTCCTTCATATTCTGAAAGAAGCTTTTCGCAGAGCTGTTCTTCGCTTGCTTCTTCAGAAAGAGCATTCCACAAAAAAGCACCTGTTTCGTTGAGAGTTATCATTGAACTAAAATCAACAAGATTCTGACCTACAGGAACAACAACAAAGCTCCCTGCAATTTCTCTTAAAATAAAACCTTCTTTAATTTTCATAATTCTTCTCCTTATAATAAAATCTTCCATTATGTATACAATCCGGAGCAACAAGTTTGTTTATTGCAGTCCGGCGTATTTTTGACAGACGGATATTCTTGGTTATATCTCTCATAGAATCTGCAAAAGTAAATGCCATAAGAAGCTCATCGAAGCTTAGCTTTTTTATATCGGATGAACTTTGAGCTGTGCTATGGGATATGAGTTCTTCTCCGAGGCTCATAAGGATGTCGAGAGATTTATAAATTTCATATTTCGCCCGGCTTAATAGCCACATAAAGCTTTTACGCTTTTTAAGAGATTGTGCAATGAGAAATATTACCGCAGATATACATTCTCTTTTTATATTTACTATCCACTGGGATACATCCTTGCCATAGCTGCTCTCGGCAGCTTCATATTCTTCTGCCCTGCAGATAACTTTTCTTATTGACAGCTTTTGTTTTTTCTTTTTTACCCGACAACTTTCGGGAACAAGAGAATACAAAACATCGCTCCCATATGCTTTTAGCTCTGCCCCGGCTAAATCCAGCGAACAAAACATTCCGCTGCCGCAAACAAGAAAAGGCTCAGACATATAAAGGCCGCAAAGGTAAACCGCTGAATTTAAAACATTCTGGGTAAAGCTCAGTTCCAATTCTGACGGTGGTTTTTTAAAACACAACTCAGTTATGTTTATATATGTTTTCCCATTTGAAATAAGTTTGGCAGGAACGGGCCACACAGAATAAAAATCAGATGCCTTTCTTTTTAAAAGCCTGTCCGACGGAGTTATTGACCACGACATAACAACCGGATAATTATTTTCGGCCTCTTCAATAGATATCAGCTCAAGAATTTTGGTAATATGACTTAATGAAAGATAGAAAAAGTCGCCATTTCTTTCATCACATACAACCTCTGCTTTTACATTGTCTCTGCGTACTCTATAGCTTATAGATGGAGTGACGGGAGTTACAAATGAAAGGTCATCACAAGCATATGCTTTTATAAATATACAGCTATATCCACAGATATAGTCAAATGAATATGCGTAACCCACCATTGCAAAATTCTCCTATTCTATACTGTTATTATTCTACCACGAAAACACATTAAAAGCAAGTTATTTTATATGGTTATAAAACAAAAAACAGATTCTGCAGGGGGAATACAGAGTCTGTTTTTTGTTTCTTATGTTTTTGGAGATTGTATCCGGGAAACTAATCCCGGCTAAGATGACAAGATGCATTTGTTCTTGCCTTCAAGTATATAATACTACACAGTTATTAAATGCATATGAATATAATGTGAACATTTTGTGAACTGATTATTTTTCAAACATCAAAAGCGTTTTTAATGTGGTTTATTTCACTTACCGAAAAGCCTGACGAAAGAATTTCGCCATAGATTTCTATAACATCAAATCTTATATCACAATCAATTTGTTTTCCTGCAGTATATGACCTTGCACCCAAAATCATTTTTTGAATCTTGGATTTAAAAATAAAATCTGTGCCGGAGCCATGGAATTTATTTTTTCTTGTTTTAACCTCCACAAAGCAAAGAGTTCCTGATTTATCTCTTGCGATTATATCTATTTCAGCAATATGATTTTTATAGTTTGTTTCCAATATATCATATCCATTTTCAGATAGATATTTTGCGGCATAAATCTCTCCGAGTTTTCCGGATTTATTATCATTTTTCATTTTACATGCTCCCTTACACCGCCAAAGGTCAGACGATGAATCGGGCAAGGACCGTATTTTGCAATTGCTTCAAGGTGATACTTTGTGCCATATCCTTTATGCTTGGCAAATCCATACTCAGGGTAGAGCTTATCGACTTCTGTTATATAGCGATCTCTGGCAACCTTAGCAAGAATTGAAGCTGCAGCTATTGAAAATGACAGGCTATCACCTTTTACAACAGTTTCAAAAGGAACAGGGATATTTTTGGCACGATTCCCATCGATAAGAGCAAAATCACAAGCCGGATTAAGCCCTTTAATTGCACCGGCAAACGCCATATAGGTGGCATTTAAGATATTTACTTCATCAATAGTTTTTTCATCTACAGAAAATATGCTATAGCATTTTGCCTTATTGATAATTTCATCAAAAAGCTTCTCTCTCTTTTTTTCAGTTAGCTTTTTGGAATCGTTTACGCCCTCAATATACACACCTTCATCAAACACAACTGCCGCCGCATAAACTGCTCCGGCAAGAGGCCCTCTTCCGGCTTCGTCAACTCCTGCTATCAGCTTTGAGCCAAGGAGTCTGTGTTTATTTTCATATTCAAAAAAATTGAGATTCATAATTATCACCTTTAAAAATCTGAAGGTTTTTCCAAGGTTATATTCCCAAGGCGGGCACCCCTGAATTCATCAAGGAGTATGCCTGCGGCTCTTTCGGTGTCTATTTCGCCACCGGATACAACAAATCCGCGTTTTTTTCCAAGATATTCTAAAAGCTCATAGCCCTTCATAGCGGAAAAATCAGTCATTTTATATCTTTCTTCAAGAGATTTCGGATAGTTATCTCTTAAATATTCCAGAAGATTGCAGGCTAATTCTTCGGTGTCGATTATTTCATCTTTTATGGCGCCTGTGTAGGCAAGCTTTAATCCCACCTGCTCGTCGTCAAATTTTGGCCAGAGAATTCCCGGAGTGTCTAAAAGCTCAAAATTGTTTTTTAGTCTTATCCATTGTTTGCCCTTTGTTACTCCGGGGCGGTCGCCCGTTATTGCACTTTTCCTGCCGGATAGCTTATTTATAAAGGACGACTTTCCCACATTAGGCACTCCGCATATCATGATTTTTATGGCGCGGTTAACTATGCCTTTATCCTTTTCCCTTTGAATTTTTTCTGCAAGAAGCTCTTTGCATTTATCAAATATAAAATTAAAGTTTTTCCCCGTTGTGGAGCTTACAGCATAAGCTGAAATACCTTTTTCGGCAAAGTATTTTTCCCATTCTTTATTTAGACTGCTATCAGCAATATCTGCTTTATTTAAAAGCATCAGTCTTGGCTTGGAGCCAACAAGATCGTCTATTTCTGGATTACGGCTGGAAACAGGCAGACGGGCATCTACAATTTCTATTATAAGGTCGATTATTTTAATATTTTCCTGCATCA
>JAFSBJ010000086.1 GCA_017437345.1 Clostridia bacterium
ACTATACTCTGACTTAGTCTGGCAGAAATGAGAGACTGAAAAAGGGAGAACATGGTGTGAACTCCATAGGATATTAAAAGCCAGATTAAAAGCTTTGAAAGAAGATGCCACTGGCTGTTTTTTATTGCATCTATACTACTTCCCTGGATTGCAGGGGTTATAAGAGAGGTGAGCGTTACTGATATTACAACTGCAATAAGAAGGAAAACCAGCTTTGAGCTTTTTTTGAAATAGGTCATAAGTCGGGAAAGAGTTTTCCTTAAATCCTTTGGCTTTTCTATGGCTCTGCCCATTGCACCAGGTCCACCACCAGGTCCTCTTCTCATTGGGGGTCCACCGGGAGATGAGGCTTTTGCATCTTTGAATTTTGATTCTGATGATTCGTGGTTTTCAAAGCCTTTTGGAAGATTTTTATTATTCATTACTGCTCATCTCCTTTCAGCTGTGAATTATATATATCTTTATATATTTCAGATGTTTTTAAAAGCTCTGAATGGGAGCCTATCTGTGCAATACTTCCATTATCAAGAACAATTATTTTATCGGCATCTTTAACCGAGGCAATTCTCTGGGCGATGATTATTTTTGAAACTGACTTGAATTTTTCATTAAGCTCTTTTCTTACAAGAGACTCTGTTTTTAAATCAAGAGCGCTTGTGGAGTCATCGAAAATGAGAATCTCTGCATTTTTTATTACAGCCCGGGCAATTGATATTCTCTGTTTTTGTCCACCGGAAAGAGAATGACCGCCTTCTGTGACCTGGGTATAGTAGCCATTTGGTGTGACACAGATAAAATCATCTGCCTGAGAAATTTCCGAAGCTTCTTTGATTTCCCAAGGGGTTGCTTCTTCTTTTCCCCAACGGATGTTGGCTTCTATTGTGCGGGAATAGAGCTCAGATTTTTGCAAAACTATTGCGATTTTATCCCTTAAATCCTTCAGGGCATAATCTTTTACATTAACTCCATCTACGATAATCTCGCCCGATGTTGCATCATAGAACCTTGGAATAAGATTTATAAGCGAAGATTTTCCGCTTCCTGTGGCACCAATTATGGCAAGAGTCTCACCGGGATTTAAGGTGAAAGAAACATCATTTAAAACATTTTCTGAGGTTTCGGGATATGCAAAAGATACATTTTTAAATTCGATTTTTCCTTTTATCTCTTTTGAAGACTTTTTATTTCCATCAATATGGATAACTTTGCTTTGTAACACTTCATCTATTCTTTCCCAGGATGCCTTGGCACGGGTGAAGGTATTGAATATGCCTGCCATAAAGATTATTCTCATTAAGATTAGAGAAATATAGGTGATGGAAGCAATTATCTGACCGGGACTAACAGGCCCGCCTGCCTTTACCGTTATGCCGCCAAGATAGATTATGATTACAACACAGACATTTAACACGATATTCATAGAAGGACCAAGATACGCAAGCAAGGTATGCACTTTTAAATTGGTTTTGCAAAGGTCATCATTGGCATCGGAAAATTTATCAAGCTCATAATCTTCTTTAACATAGGCTTTGACAACTCTTGCGCCTGCAACTGTTTCCTGCATAAGACTACTGATGCGGTCTATTTTTTTCTGAACTTTTGAAAAAAGGGGAGCTGTCTTTCTTAAAAAGAAAACAACAAAGAAAATAACAAAAGGAAGTCCGCAGGCTGCCACAAAAGCAAAACGAACAGACTGATTATAGAGCATATATATTCCGCCAACAAACATTACAATGCACCTTACAAAGCCGCGGATTGCCATCATAACCATATTCTGAACCTGAGTTACATCATTTGTGAGACGGGTTACAAGAGAGCCGGTTGTTATGTGGTCGGTTTGTTCAAAAGAAAGAGACATAATCCTTGAAAAAAGGTCTTTTCTGACATCGTTGCCAAATTTCTGGGCGGCAAAGGTGGCAAAAACACCACACATTATTCCGCAGAATGCTCCGAATGCTACAAGGAGTATCATTTTTATGCCTGTTTCAATAATAAGAGGCATATTTCCGCCAAGAACACCTTCATCTACTATTTTTGCCATCATATCAGGCTGAATAAGGTCCATAGCAATTTCGCCAACCATAAACAAGGGAGCGAGAATACAAAGGAGCCAATATTTTTTTAGATATTTAAACATTTACAGAACCTCCTTTATGGTGTTTGTAAGTGATGTAAGAATTTCTACAATTTCTGCTTCCTTCTGCGGAGTTACAGCCTTTGTGATAAACTCATCGGCATTATGGATTTTTTCGCGGATTTTTTCGACGCTGGAAAGAGCTTTATCTGTGAGATACAACTTAAAGAAACGCATATCCTCTTTATCGTTTTCTTTGATGATATAACCGGAAAGCTGCATTTCTTTTATAATCTGGCTTACTGCCGCACCTGTCATTTCACAAAAGGCGGCAATTTCTTTCTGACTTGAGCCCGGATTACGGTTTAGAAACATTATTATGCGACGGTATGCATCGGGCATACCGATTTCTGCTGAGATTTTTCTCAGATATTTAAGCCATTCCTTTTCAAGCTTTTTTATTGTTAACATGAGCGGTTTTGAATCGTTCATATGACCTCCTTATAATAGTTAATTACTTAATTAATTATTATATACCTATCCCCTGCTTATGTCAAGAACATACCAAAAGCATATTTCACCGAATGTATGGAGTAAATTGCGTCAGGAATTTATATCGAAGGGACTGTAAAAAAACAATTGTTTTTTACAGTCCCTTTGGTTACACCACATCTTAGAAAACTCTTATCGCAGAATTTTATATAGCCCCTTTAATCTGCCAGGTTTAAAAGATCTTCTACAATACTAATTGCTCTTATGAGGCTCTCATTTATATATTATTTTACCTTGGCTTTCAATATGTTTTTAAATTCCTCTCTGTTTTGCAGATGAAGGTCATATATAAGCTTTATGCCCATTTCCTGTGCTCGCTGAATTATATATTTTTTGGAAAGCTTATTTCGGCTGATATAGGTTGCAAGCATATATTTTCCGGCATATCTGCCTCCGAATTTATCGGCAACGGTTTGCAGTTCATAAAGTGCTTCCTTTGGAACCTCTCCGTTTTTACAGGATATAAAAAGTGGGATAAGATCACGCATTGCAACAATATCTATTTCATTTTTTACATCGATAACGGAGGAGTCTTCATTTATTATTCCGTCCCAGTCGATATAAACTCCTATATCTATATCATCATACCATCCGGAGTTTTCTACGGCAATTTCTTTCATCAGCATGTAGGAATACAGTTCTAAAATATCCCCCGCTTTGGTTATACATTCGTGAACCTGTTTATTTTTATAACGAAAATGGATAACCGAACCCTTTTTTGAATAATCAAGAATCAGACCATTGGATATAAGCTTGGTGAGAAGTTTACCATCTATATGGCTTTGCTGATGCTGACTTTTTAATTTTTCCACATCAACATCAATGGAAAATGAATCGGACAAATGAAAAAATTTTTCAAAGTTTTTTAAAACAGCAGACTGCCAGTTCCACTTTTCGCAATCTTTTTTACATATTCCCCACATAACTTCAATATCGTTTTTAAAGTCGTCTGTCATATCCCAATTGAAATCTTCAGGAGGATTATGAATGACCGAGCAGCCATTTAGCGCAACAGCTTCGGCAATGGTGAGAACAGATTTTTCGTTTGTATAAGAGGCGTCAAAGTTATTTACATTAATAACCTTTCCACTTTCAACATCTATATGAACCATTGGAGTGTTTCTTTCTGTGCAAACAGCTCCTATGGCAGCAAGAACAATATCTTTTCCGCCGCTTATATCGAAAACACATTCTTCATTATTATCTATAATA
>JAFSBJ010000087.1 GCA_017437345.1 Clostridia bacterium
ATATATTCTGGGCGCTTGTTATGTGTGGCGGAATAGAAATTATTATATATAAAGATTATTGGATTAAAAAGCTTACTCATCATAAAAAGTGAACCTTTTTGCCCCCAATAGTGGGGTTAGGGGGTTGAAGTGATTATATTGCCGTGCAAAATTTTTTGAAAAGCTTTGCTTTTCAAAAATGCACATGGCTTAAGAAAAGCGATATTGCTCCGCACTTCCGCCGCAGGCGGTGCGGCGAAGCCGCTTTTCTTGTTTGTTTATAAATTCTTATTTTTAAATTCAGAAGGAAGCATGCCTGTTTCCCGCTTGAATACAACAGAAAAATAATTCTGACTTGAAAAGCCCATCTCCCGGGCAATCTGAGAGGATGTGTATCCTCTTTTTAAAAATTTTATTGCACGGTTTATTTTAAGGCGGTTAAAATATTTCATAACCCCTTCATTGCCATATTTTCTGAATGTTTTTTTCAGATTGCTCACGCTAAGATTACATATCTCAGCCAACCCCTCCATGGTAAGATTTTTATTAATGTTTTCGTGCATTGCGTCAATAATCAGCTTATAGTTTAAATTGCCTTTACTTTGGTGGGCTTGATTATCTGATATCTTTTCATTTAAAAGAGAAAGTAAAAAGTTTTCAAGATTATTAATGCACATTATTTCAGCAGGAATACTTCTTATATCATCACGCTTGGGGCGAACATTGAGATTTACATCAAAGGTATCGTGAATACTATGATATACTTGCGACAATTCCTCGCTTTTTTCGGTATTAAGCTTAATTATATTTTCCCTCAGAGGATTGAGCAGTTCTTCGCAACCGTCAAAGCTTATTACTGTAAATTTCGCTTTGTCACAGTCTTCACACCACATCTGATGAAATTCCATTGGCATATAAAAAACAAGCTCTCCGCTTTCAAGTTTTCTTGTTTTTCCCTCAATTGCAATATAGATGCTTCCATCAGTCACAAACACCAATTCCCAGAAGTCATGATACTCCCCTGAGAAATTCCAACCATTTTCAACTCTTTCCTTGAAGCAGGTGCGTATACCTTTTACCACTTTTTCATTGTATCTGATATAAGGAGTGTCGGAAAGGGGAGTAGTTTTTTTGATTCTTTTTTCATATTCTGTTTTTCCAAGCTCATATGATGGACGCATAAAAATCACCTCTGTATGTTTATCAGAAATCAATAATACATCTTTTTATAACGAAAAGGTATCTGAAACTATAATAAAAGTATCTATTATGATATAGCTTTGAATACTTTTTTGATATATACTTAATATATAATAAGAATATTATTTTGTAAAGAGATATTTTAAAAATATATAGTATGGGGGTTTATGATGTCTCAGAATATGAAGCCATATGAAAGAGACTATGAAAAAATATAAATACCGATGGTATTTTAAGACTTGCAAATCATGATGTGGATATTAAAAATTCAGAGCTTATTCTTTCTGTGGATGAATTTAATGAAGAAATTTTCAATAAGCTTTTTTCTGTTAAAACAGGCTCCTGGGAAATAAATGATGGCTGGATTGAGGGAACAAACCCCAAAATGTGTCCGGGAATGATAGTCTCCAGGGAAGATTATTTTGGCGATATTATGCTGGAAATAAAATGCAAAATGCTTGCCCCTTCAACTCACGATATAAATATTATGATAAATGGTGAGTGGCTTGAAGATACCAATTCCCGTGGAATAGCCTATGTTGCCGGAATGGAAGCCTTCTTGCATGGTAACATCGGATTTGAAAAATCTCCCGAATATAAGCTTACCGTTGCCACACAACTCTTTGATTTTGATCCTGATGCAGAACACACCTTCTGCCTGGGTAATGCAGGCGGACATATTTTTGTTCTTGCAGATGGTAAAAAGTGTCTTGAAATAACCGACCCTGATCCTATAGACCGCGAAAAATATGGCAAAATAGGCTTTGAAGCTTTTTCGAGCAAATGGAAATTTAAAAATCTTAAGGTATATAAACTAAAGCACGAAAAAGTTAAGGAATATTATAATCCGGAGTTTTAAAATAATTCCTCGAAAATAAACGGGGATTAAAATATAATCATTATTATAGCTCAGATATTAAATATAAAGGAGTTTTGAAAATGACAAAAAAATTTATTTCAATCTTTCTTGCAATGATGATTTTAACATCTATGTTTACAGGTGTTGTATTTGCAGAAACAGCAAGCGAAACACTTACTTTACCAAGCTCCGGCGCCTCATGGCTGCTTATAACTAACAACAGATGTGAGGCTGATTCTGTAAGTACATCAGTAGACAGAAAATCGGTTGTTTTAGTTGATTTAGAGGGATATGAACCATATCTGTATGGTGCTGATTCGATTAGCATGACTATGCAAAACAAATATGGCACCTCATACATTTACGGTATGGAGTTTATAGCTCTTCCTGATGAAAAAGAGCAGTTTATAAATTCTTCTATTACATATTCAAATTCTGTTTCAAATGGTATATATAATGCCACAGGAAACATAATTGCCTTCCGTGATTATGATGTAGACAGTACCGGCAATGCAATAGGCTATCAGGGAACTGTTACAGTCCCTGTAAATAAGGCGAATCTTATCGCTGCATATGAAGACGGAAATAACAGTGTAGTGGCATTAAAACTGCAATCAAGAGGCGGTGGACCTACCACTGTGAAAAATGAGATAAAAATTGCATTTAATTATGACGCCAATACATATATTGATGTTATTGCCAATGAATTTGACTGGTCAGATATTTCCGATGTTGCTTCAGATGGTGTAACCCAAAACCTTAATCTTCCTGAAAAATTCGGGGGCTGTGATGTATCATGGCAGTCAAACAGTACTGCTGTAAACGCCCAGACCGGTGTTGTAACTCAGGGAAAAGAAAATCAGAATGTAACTCTTACTGCAACTCTTTCCCACAATGGAAAAACATCTTCAAAGGAATTTGACATAGTTGTTCCTGCAATTGCTGTTTCAGAGAAAACTTTATATCGTTCATATATAACATATGTAAGAGGCGGATATGCCGCTGATGGATCATATGTTGGTGATAAGCCTCAGACTATCGATAGTACTCGGGTTATTGCAGATAGTAACTCTTACTACACATATGTTTGTTTTAAACTTGATGGGCTTGAAAATATTGTTGATTCATTAGCCGGCGCTGAAATTTCGGCGTATGCAGGAAAATGGGGTGCAGAATATGCATATTCGCACAACTATGTGCTTCTTTCTGATGAGGGCGAACAGTATATTGATAGTGCCTTATCCTATGATAAAGCTAAGGCCTGCGGAATTCAAAGCGGAGGTACAATAGTTGCGCAAAAGGTTGTAAGTGAGGGATATAAGGGTGTACAATCCACAGAGATAACAAACATTGAAGCTCTTAAAAATGCCATAGCTTCTAACCCTACAAATAGTATAATAGCATTCAGAATAGATGGCGCTGCTGAAAAAGCAAGTGTATTCATAGATAATACCTTTAATCTCAAACTTAAATACTATGAAAACGAAGTAAAAACAAAAGGTGAATTGTTTGAAGCTAAAAAGAACACATTAGACTGGTCTCACATTTCACCTCAGCCAATAGATGAAGTAAAAGAAAATCTTACTCTTCCATCAAAATTCTGGGGCTTTGACCTTAGCTGGAAATCAGATAATGAAGCAGTTGTGGCATCAGATGGAACAATTACCCGTGGCGATAAAACCAAAAAAGCAACCCTTACTGCAACTGTTTCCTATAATGGGGAAAGCGTAAGCAAGGATTTTGAGGTAACAGTTCCCAAAATTGCATATGCCTACGGTGGTGATCTCTATGAAGGAACAAAAAACATTGTAAATGCTTCCGCTTTTGTATCAGCAGATGGTGTATATGGAAAAAAAGCTTCCGATAAAGTATATAAGCTTTCCTCCGGCACCAATGGTTATCTTACACTCCCTTCTGCAGGATCAGATGGTGTGCTGGAATTTTCTGCTTATGTTCCTGAGGGCTCAGGAGAACTCTCATTTGAGGTTAGTATTGTTGATGGAAGCCAGTATGGTGCACAAACAAAATTTGTGATTAAAAATGGCGGAATTTATAACGATTATACCGGTAACGAAAAAATAATAAGTGAGCTGACAGATGGTTGGCATACCTATACTTATGTGGCACCTAAAGGTGACGGAATTGATGACACCTGTGAAATATATATTGATGGTGTGAAGATTTCTGAAACCATTGTTGCTAAAACAACTAAAGGCTTCCGTCACATTCGTGTGTATGCACGCGGTGCAGCATCGGGCGAAGTTTCCGGCTATATGGATAATATAAGAACACATTGTGACGCATATCGTCCAGGCTATGATACATTATCTGACATAAGCTATTCCGACGGTATTGAGAATAAAAATATTCTTCTTAAATCCGATGTGACAGTTGCAGAATTTAAAGATAAAATTACTGCCGATGAAGATGTTTCCATAAGAGTTTATGCAAGCAGCGCTATGACAGCACCTCTTTCCGATAGCGAAGTTGTTAAAGCCGGATATGTTGTTGTGGCAGCATCAAAAAATGGCACAGAAATAGAAAGAAGCTATAATTACTACACAATTGAAAAAGTAAAATACGAAGCAAAAATAAAGACCTTTGTTAACGGTAACGAAGCAAGAATCTATAATGCAGGCGATACCCTCAGAGTAGCGGTAGACTTTGATGTATATGTTTCCGGTGCGTCATACAATGCAACAATGTATGTGGCTCAGTATAAATACGGTGAGCTTGTGAATTTGTGGACAGAACCCAAGGAAAATATCACAAATAGTCACACATTCATCTGCAATTTTGAAAATATAGAAGATATGGAAGGCTCAAGCATAAAGATTATGCTTGTAGATGATGAGCTTTCTCCGTATTGTGAGGCGGAAACAATGAGATTCAACCGCCAGGATACAGAGGCAACCCTCTTCCTTATGGGTGATTCAATTGTTCAGACCTATGAAAACTTCGGATATCCGATTCAGGGCTGGGGCTTCTATATTGATGATTATTTAAATAATAACATAAAGGTTGAAAACCGTGCCACATCAGGCTGGACAACTGACCACTATCTCTATCCCGAGGAAAGAGGAGTGATTGGAACAGAAAACGAATACAAAACCTGGGAAAACATAAAATCCGAGCTTAAAGCAGGGGATTATGTTATGGTGTCTCTTGGTATAAATGATGCAGGCTCGGGTAATGTGTCTGAAGCAAGATATCGCCAAAATATTGAAAAGATATATAACGATGCATCTATTAAAGGTGCCACGGTTATTCTTTCAACTCCCACAATCCAGGGTAAAGCCTGGGGTGACACATCCATAGGCTTCAGTGATTCAGCATATGCGGGCAGAGGTGTTATCTGTAAGTCAATAGCAAATAGCTATAATTCGGTTTGCCTTCCTCTCGGAAGTGAGCTTGTGAAAACCTACAATGCTATGGCAGAAAAATATCTTGAAGAAAATCCCGGTGCAACAAGAGCTGAAGCAAATAATTATGTTGGAAATTATTTCCACATCTATGCTCTCAGCAGCACAGACTATCCTGAAGGATGGAATAGTTTCGGCACTTTGGAAAAAAATGACGCAATGCACTATAATCCTACCGGAGCGAAAACTGTTGCAGGTGTAATCGCAAGACTTATTCTTGAGAGTGATTCTTCTCTTGCCGATTATGTTGTAATAGCAGCTCAGTAATATTAAATAACAAAAACATAGTTTTATCAGGCAGCATTTTCAGTTTAAATGAAAATGCTGCCTGAATTTAAATTTTCAAATAAAATTATCCAAAATTATAATATATGTGTCTGATTTTATATTGATTTGCAGGTAAAACAGGTGTATAATGCAGGTGTACACTCAAAAATAATCTCCGAAAGGATGTTGAATTATGAAAGAAATGCTTAGAATTGCCTATATAGGTCATGGTTGCAGAGGTGAATATCATATTAAAAATTTCATCAAAATGCCCGATTGTGAAGTTGTTGCTGTGTGTGACAAGCTTCCCGAAAGGGCAGATTCCATGGAAGCGCTCGTTTTAGAAATGACAGGTAAAAAACCCTATAAATGCACAAATCACAAAGACATAATCGCAAATTGTGAGATAGATGCAGTTGTTGTCTGCACCGACTGGAATATGCATATTCCGATTTCTCTTGACTTTATGGAAGCAGGGGTTCCTGTTGGCTGTGAGGTTGGCGGATGCGATAATATGAACGAAATCTGGCAGCTTGTTGAAACCCACCGCAGAACAGGCGTGGAATTTATGATGCTTGAAAACTGCTGCTACGGTCAGAAAGAGCTTATGGTTCTCAATATGGTTAAAAAAGGTCTTTTTGGTGAAGTTGTTCATTGCGACGGTGGTTATCGTCATCAGCTTTGCGAAGAAATCTTAACCGGTGAAGAAAAGCACCAGTATCGTCTTAATAACTATATCCATCGTAACTGCGATAACTATCCCACCCATGCTCTGGGCCCCATCGCAAAAATTCTCAACATAAACCATGGAAACCGCTTTGTTTCATTAACATCAATGGCTTCTAAATCTGTTGGTTTAAATGCATATATGGAATATACCGACATAGAAAACAAAAAGCTTAAAGGTCAGAAATTCAATCAGGGCGAT
>JAFSBJ010000088.1 GCA_017437345.1 Clostridia bacterium
GCAGTTTATCTTCCAGAATCCGGAATATTATGTAAACGGAACCCGCAGCCCTGAGGGGGAGCAGCCCAAGGTGGATCTGGGTACGCTTATGAGTCTTTTGTGCTCTGCCCAGACGGCCCGTGCCTGTGACCCGGAGCGGGAGGCTATGTATACAGAGCGGATCGCCTGCTATATGGCTGAGGTGTTCAAGTACTATTATGTACCGGAGCGGAAGCTGATTACCGAGGCTGTTATGGATTGCCCGGGACACAGCATGGAGATTGCCTGGTTTATGCTGGCGGAAGGCCTGTACACCGGAGATCAGAAGCTGGTGGAGCTTTGCGCCGATGCGGTATGGCTGGCTCTTCCATTCGTCAACAGATGCAAAATCTTCTGCAAACTGTGGTTCCCAGAATGCGATATGACACATTCTTCCGATACCATATACCAAAACAAGCTTTACGCCTTCAGCTTTAAGCTTAGCAATTTTTTCAGGATATGTTGGTAAGTTTTCCTTTGTTGCAAAGTTTCTCTGATTTTCAGGAACTGTAAGTTCTCCTAACGGATCAAAGAGAGCGTTGCACATAGCGTTCTGGAATGCCGCAGGGTCATTTGATGGAAGAGTATTTCCGTCTGCGTCAGACCATTCGTCCATATTGAATGTGTAAACATGGTCACACTTTATATTCCAAGCTTTGAGGAAATAAACTGCCCACTTATACATTCCCATAGGGCCGACAGGAAGAATGAAAGCGATTTTCTCACCTGCTTCTTTTGCGTTTTTGATTGCAAGGGCAATTTCGTGGCCCATATATGTATCAAATTCGCCTAATGTTTCACATCTTACAGGATTAAAATCCTTGTTCCAGAAAGACTGTCTGTCTTCCACCTTATTGTTTGGGTTACAGCATTCATCAATCTTTGCCATATCCCAGCCTGCAGGATAAAATCCTTCAAGCAATGAACCTTTTACAGTATCTTTAAAATCCATTTTCTTTCCCTCCGAAAACATTATTTATTAAGCTGTCTGCGAACCTCTGCCGCAACAAGTTCTACAAGTTTATCTATGTCAGGTGCTCCTGCCTCTGCGCCAAATGGTGCTTTTCCATCGCTTGAGAAAAGTTCCATCTTCTCAATTGTTGCCTGCTTAACCGCTTCAACTGCCGCAGGAATAAGGTCGATAATACCCTTATTCATATCAGTAAACTTACTGAATTCTGCCTTAACAGCTGCGATGTTGATATCTGTGAAGATATTTACTTTGCTGATACCTTCCTTTATCGCTCTCTTGAAGTCGTTATCTGTAAGACCGCTTCCGCCGTGAAGAACGAGTGGAACATCTACTGTATTTGCAATTGTCTTGATTCTGTCGAAGTCAAGTTTTGGAGGAAGCTTATATGCTCCGTGTGCGTTACCAACCGCAATCGCAAGGGCGTCTACCTTTGTCTTTTCAACATAGTCCTTTGCAAGCTTTGGATCTGTAAAGAACTTGCTTGGGTCAGCAAGGTGTGAAGAACCTTCTGCTGAGCCTTCGTTATCTCCTACATGGCCAAGCTCACCTTCGATTGTTGCGCCGTAAGAATGGGCAATCTCTGCCATTTCTCTTACCTTCTTAACATTTGTATCATAGTCATCTGTTGAACAGTCATACATGATTGAAGAGAAACCAAGCTCTAACGCTTTAAGACAAGTTTCCTTTTTAAGACCGTGGTCAAGGTGGATAACTACCGGAACCTTAGCCTTTTTCGCCATTGGGATAAGATAATATGACACTTCTTCAAGTGGGCCGTATGGGAATAAAACTTCCGCTGTTCCCATAATAACCGGAGACTGTGTCTTTTCGGCAGCCGCAATAATTCCTCTTGCAAGTTCCATATTAACCGCATTGAAAAGACCTACTGCATATTTACCTTTTTTTGCAGGTACTAATACCTGATTTAAGTTTACTAACATCTTTCTTTGTCCTTTCTATATGTATTTTAATTACGGGAGTAATCTCTTTGGCAGGATTTTCGGATAAACGAGGCACTGCTTAAAGCCTTCTGCATATGCGCTGTTACACTGAAGACCTCTGTATTTTGCACAAGTTCTGACAAAATCAGCAAAATCAATACCATCATGATCTCTCATCCATTTAAGCTGACTTTCATGACATTCAAGCATTTCAAGCTTTAATTCAATCTCGTCAGTAATGTCAACATATTCTGTTGGCAAGAAATCAAGGCCGCCAAGGTTATCCATATAATAAATAGGGGTTACCTTTGAAGCTTTCTTAACATTTGTTTCATAGTGAGGCACGCTTGCAATAAAGCTTGCATCAAAAACAAGTCTGCTTACTGCAACATGGTCAGGCATATAATCTGTTGGCGCGTGAGTGATAATAAAATCAGGGTCCGCCTCTCTTATAATGTCAACTATGATATTTCTCTGTTCTAAGTTTCCTTCCATAGCGAGGCAATCGCCGATGTCGCAGGTTACAACTTTAATCCCTGCAAGAGAGCCCGCCTTCTTCGCTTCGCCGATACGCATTTCGCGAAGTTCGTCAGGCATAATAACCTCATGGCCCATATTACCGTTACAAACATGGCAAACGGTTACATTGTCGCCTCTTTTAACACATTTCGCAAGTGTTCCGGCACAGTTGATTTCAATATCGTCCGGATGACAACCGATAGCTAAAACATTCATCCCGTTTCACTCCTTAGTAGATTATATAGAGGGGAATAATCTCCTCAGTTATATAATTCATTATAAGTCTTTGGCGCCCTTTTGTCAAGGCTATTCCACGCATTAACCCATTAAAAAATTCATCCGGTAAATAAATTATAAAACGGCGCCCAAAATGCCAACTTGGCTTTACAAAAAAACTGCAATATCAGTAAGCCTGACATTGCAGTTTTATATATTTTTACTTATCCAACGGCTTCATTGTTGGGAAGAGAAGAACATCGCGGATTGCGGCAGAGTCGGTAAGGAGCATTGTCATTCTGTCAATACCAAAACCGATACCACCTGTCGGAGGCATTCCGATTTCAAGAGCTTTCATAAAGTCTTCATCTGTTGTGTTTGCCTCGCTGTCCCCAAGAGCCAAGAGCTCTTCCTGAGCCTTAAATCTTTCTCTCTGGTCGATTGGGTCGTTAAGCTCAGAATAAGCGTTTGCCATTTCCCAACCGTTCATAAAGAATTCAAATCTTTCAACATAGTCAGGGTTTTCAGGCTTTTTCTTAGTAAGAGGAGAAATTTCAATTGGGTGGTCCATAACGAATGTAGGCTGGATTAAATGCTCTTCAACATACTCTTCAAAGAAGGCATTTAAGATATCGCCCTTCTTGTAATGCTCCTCATATTCAACATGGTGTTCTTTTGCAACCTTTTTAGCTTCCTCGGCATCCTTGATTTCGTTAAAGTCAACACCTGCGTATTTCTTAACGGCGTCAACCATTGTTATTCTTTCAAAAGGCTTGCCTAAGTCCATCTCAATTCCGTTATAGGAAATCTTGGTTGTTCCAAGAACTTCCATAGCAAGATGACGGTAAAGATTTTCCGTAAGGTCCATCATACCGTGATAATCTGTATATGCCTGATAAAGCTCCATAAGAGTAAACTCTGGGTTATGTCTTGTATCTAAGCCTTCGTTACGGAAAACTCGTCCGATTTCATAAACTCTTTCAAGGCCGCCAACGATAAGTCTCTTTAAGTAAAGTTCAAGGGAGATACGGAGCTTGAAGTCTTCGTCCAATGCGTTAAAATGAGTTTCAAAAGGACGGGCAGCGGCGCCACCTGCATTTGAAACAAGCATAGGAGTTTCAACCTCAATAAATCCCTGCTCGTCTAAGTATTTACGAATTGTAGAGATTATTTTTGAACGCTTTATAAAAGTATCCTTAACATCTTCATTCATAATAAGGTCGATATATCTCTGTCTGTATCTTAAATCGGTATTTGTCATTCCGTGGAACTTTTCAGGAAGCGGTTGGAGTGACTTACTTAAAAGCTTATAAGACTTCGCACGAAGGGAAATCTCGCCCTTTTGGGTTCTGAAAACATCCCCTGTTACGCCAACGATATCGCCGATATCAAGTCTTTTAAACTTTCTGTATTCTTCTTCTCCAAGTTCGTCTCTTGCAACATAAAGCTGGATTTTGCCATCCTTATCGCGAAGGTCAAAGAAAGAAGCCTTACCCATAACACGCTTTGACATAAGACGGCCTGCAAGAGTTGCACTTTTTCCGTCCATTTCATCAAAGTTGTTTATTATATCAGCAGTATGATATTCCTGATCAAATTTTGTTACTTCAAAAGGATTTTCCCCCGCTTGTTGAAGTTCAGCGAGTTTATCGCGTCTTATTTGAAGGATCTGTTTTAAATCCTGAACCTGCTGCTTTTCTTGTGTATTATTTTCGCTCACGAATATCTCTCCTTACTTTGTTATTTCGAGTATTTTAAGGGCGAAGCTTGTTCCCGCAGGAGTGCTTATCTCTACTTCTTCCCCAACTTTTTTGCCCATTAACGCTTTGCCCACAGGGGACTCATCGGAAATCTTGTTTTTATCAGGGTCAGCCTCAGTTGAA
>JAFSBJ010000089.1 GCA_017437345.1 Clostridia bacterium
ACGGCGGTAGTATTATCGTTTTCAAGGCTGAAAAGGAAAACCCTTCTGCAGAAGAAATGGATACAGTTGCAGCTCTTTTAAGAACCCGTCTTGATAATATGGGTTACACAGAAGCTGATATCTCTGTTCAGGGAAGTGACAGCGTTCGAGTTGAAATCCCATCTTTTGCAAGCCCGGAGGAAGCTGCGGCAAGCCTTGGTGCAACAGCACAGCTTAAATTCTATGACAACAGCGCTTTTGACCAAGAAGCAGGAACATTCCTGCCAACTGCAAAAGAGGTTTTGAACGGCGAACACATTAAGGATGCATCTTCTCAGTATGGTGCAACAAGCGACCTTGGAAGCGCAAGCTACTATGTTCAGCTTGAACTTACAGAAGACGGAAGAAAAGCATTCTATGATGCAACAAGCAAAAATGTTGGACAGCCTATCTATATTATGATGGACAATGCAATTATTTCTGCTCCTGTTGTTCAGACTGCAATTAACGACACAACCTGTATCATCACAGGCGACTTTACTCAGGAAGAAGCTAAAAACCTTGCGGCTAACATCAAGTCAGGTCAGCTTCCATTCAGTTTAAGTGTTACAGAAATGAGAGCTGTTAACCCAACTCTTGGTGCAGACGCATTAAGCAAAGCGGTTACAGCAGGTATCATCGGTCTTATCCTGGTTATGCTCTTTATGATTTTATTATACAGACTTCCAGGATTTATGTCTGCTCTCGCCCTTGTTGCTTACATCGACATAGTTCTTCTTCTTTGTGCTAACCTTCATATCAACCTTACCCTTCCTGGTATTGCAGGTATTATCTTAGCTGTTGGTATGGCGGTTGATGCCAATGTTATCATATTCGAAAGAATTAAAGAAGAACTTGTTAACGGCAAGGGAATAAGAACTTCCGTTGAAGCAGGCTTTAAGAATGCTCTCAGCGCGGTTATTGACTCTAACATAACAACAATTATTGCGGCAATTATTCTTATGGTTTTAGGAACAGGCACAATCAAGGGCTTTGGAACAACACTTTTAATCGGTGTTGTTGTATCAATGATTTCTGCAATATTCGTTACAAGATTCTTGCTCCGCAGAGCACTTGAACTTGGTGTTTCAAACATCTGGCTCTATGGCGTAAGCAAGAAGAGAATTGCAAAAGAGGAGGGACAGGCTAATGCTTAAAATAGTTCAGCACAAGAAAATATATGTTGGGATTGCTTTGGCGTTAGTCATTGCAAGTATTGTTTCTCTCTTAATTCAGGGCTTTGCTCTTGATACTGACTTTGCAGGCGGAACAGCTATAACATACACAGTTTCAGAAAAAGTAACAGAAGACGAAGTAAGAGCTCTCGTTAAAGAAGCTTTCGGCAAAGATGCTTCTATGGTTCGTATAACAGGCGAAAATATCGATATTGAAGTTGGTCACGACACAAAGCTTTCCGATAAGGAAAATGTAGAAAAAGCCAACGCTGCTATCGAAGTTTTAAACCATAAAGTAGCAGAAAAATGGGGTAAGCTTTCAGTTATCGTTGATGAAAACGGCGCTCCAATCACAGCAACAGGTGCTGCAACAACAGACCAGAAATTTGAAAACACAAAGCTCTACACAGAGATTACAGCCGAAGAAGCAAACAAGCAGGTTATAAGCCACGAGGGATACTCTTATTTCGTAGAGGGAGTTGCAAAGTCCGAGCTTAATGTGGTATCTTCTTCAACTGCAAGAAACCTTGCAAAATCTGCGGTGGTTATGTCAATCCTCGCTGCTATTGCGATCTTAATCTATGTTGCAATCAGATTTGATTTCACATCTGGCGTTTGCGCAGTTATTGCACTTGCTCACGATATTATCGTTCTTTGCGGCATTTATTCAGTGCTCAGAATTAAGATTGATACAAACTTTATTGCAGCGCTTCTTACAGTTCTCGGTTACTCTATCAATAACACAATCGTTATCTTTGACAGAATCAGAGAGAACACAAGAAGAGCAAGAAAGGAAACATATTCCGAAATTGCAAATGCAAGTATAAACAGCACTCTCAAGCGCTCTATAAACACAACAATTACAACACTTTTAACAATCGGAGCGGTTTATGTTCTCGGCGTTTCCTCAATCAAGGTATTCGCTCTTCCGATTATTATCGGTATCTTAGTAGGAACATATTCTTCAATATTTGTTTCAGGCTCAATCTGGGCAACCTGGAAAGATGCTGCAGTTAAGAATAAAAGAAAATAAAAGCTTTTTTAAGGCACCTCAAAAGAGGTGCCTTGTTTTTTTGAAAATTTTGTCATAAATAATAAAAATATGTTTTAAAAATACTTGCATTCAAATAAAAAAAGAGATATAATAATTATATATTAAGTTAAACATGACAAGGTGAAGTTATGAATCTTACAATGCTTACGGATTTTTATGAAATAACAATGGCAAACGGTTACTTGGAGCACGGAATGGGCGAGAAAAAAGCCTATTTCGATATGTATTTCCGCAAAGTTCCCGATGGGGCGGGCTTTGCCATTATGGCGGGCGTTGAACAACTTGTTGAATACCTTAAAAATCTTAAGTTTGAAAAAGATGATATAGATTATCTTAGGAGAAAAGGCCTTTTCTCGGATGAGTTTTTGAAATATCTTGAAAACTTTAAGTTCGAGTGCGATGTATGGGCGATTCCTGAGGGAACCCCAATCTTCCCTAACGAGCCTATCGTTACTGTAAGAGGACCTCTTATCCAGGCTCAGTTCATTGAGACTATGATTCTTCTTACCATAAATCATCAAAGCCTTATCGCCACAAAGTGTAACCGTATTGTCCGTGCGGCAGAAGGAAGACCAGTTATGGAATTTGGTTCCCGCCGTGCCCAAGGTTATGACGGGGCGATTTACGGGGCGAGAGCGGCTTATATCGGCGGCGCAGTTGGAACTGCCTGCACCATTTCAGATAAAATGTTTTCAGTTCCGGCTCTCGGAACAATGGCTCACAGTTGGGTGCAGTCCTTTGATACGGAATTTGAAGCGTTTTGCGCTTATGCAAGAACCTATCCCGATTCCTGCACACTTTTAGTTGACACCTATAATGTTTTAAAATCGGGTGTGCCAAATGCAATTCGTGCCTTTGACGAGATTTTAAAGCCGATGGGAAAACGGCCTGCAGGGATAAGAATTGACAGCGGTGATATAACTTATCTTTCCAAGAAAGCGAGAATTATGCTTGATGAGGCGGGATACAGCGATGTTAAAATTGTGGCATCAAATTCCCTGGACGAATATATCATTGAAGATATTTTAAAGCAGGGCGCAAAGGTTGACTCCTTTGGAGTTGGGGAAAGACTTATAACCTCCAAATCCGAGCCTGTTTTCGGCGGAGTTTACAAGCTTGTTGCTATGGAAGAGGGCGAAGATATTGTTCCTAAAATAAAGGTGAGCGAAAATGTTGCCAAAATAACAACCCCTTGCTTTAAAAAGGTATACAGACTCTTTTCAAAAGAAACAGGGATGGCAATTGCCGATGTTTTAACTCTCCCTGATGAGAAGATTGAGGGCGAGAGCTATGAAATCTTTGACCCAAATAACACATGGAAGAGAAAAATCGTAACGAACTTTACGGCGAAAGAACTCATGGTGCAGATTTTTAAAGAGGGCGAGTGCGTTTATGACTCCCCTGACTTAGAAGAAATTAAAAACTACTGCAAGGATGAGGTGGACAAGATATGGGAGGAAGTAAAGAGATTTGAAAACCCCCATGAATACTATGTAGATATGTCCCAGAAGCTTTGGGATATCAGATATAATTTACTTTCACAACATAAATAAAAGGAGAAGAAACATGAAATCAACTGTTGAGTCCTATAACTTAGGCAAGCTTAGCGTAATGTCTCTAAGAGGCGGAGAGGAGTTTAGCGAAAGGGTAAACTATTATCTTAAAAAGTTCAATGAAGATGTTGACCTTGATACATTTTTAGTTCCTGTTAAAGCTACAAGATTCGGCACAGGGGAAGCAAAGGCAAGTATCGTTGAATCTGTAAGAAGCCACGATATTTATATTATCGCCGATGTTTTCAACTATGGTCAGACATATAAAATGTATGGACAGGAAGTCCCGATGAGCCCTGATGACCATTTCCAGGACCTTAAAAGATATATCTCTGCAATCGGCGGAAAGGCAAAGAGACTTACTGTTATTATGCCAATGCTTTATGAAGGCAGACAGCATAAGCGTATGGCGAGAGAATCCTTAGACTGCGCTATGGCTTTAACTGAGCTTATAAATATGGGCGTTCAGAACATCATTACATTTGATGCTCATGACGCAAGAGTTCAAAGCGCTATTCCTCTTAGCGGTTTTGAAAATATCCAGCCTACATATCAGATGATTAAAGCTTGTTTAAGATATGACAAAGACATTATTTTAGATAAAGAAAACACCATGATCGTATCTCCCGATGAAGGTGCTATGTCAAGATGTATGTATTATTCTTCAGTTCTCGGAATGAACCTTGGAACATTCTATAAGAGAAGAGATTATTCAAAGGTTGTTGACGGAAAGAACCCAATCGTTGCTCACGAATTCTTAGGCTCCGACATTGAGGGCAAGAATGTTATTGTTGTTGACGATATGATTGCTTCCGGCGACTCTATGATTGATGTTGCGAAAGAACTTAAAAAGAGAAAGGCTAAAAAAGTTGTTGTTTTCTCAACTTTTGGCCTCTTTACAGAAGGATTTGAAAAATTTGACAAGGCTTATGAAGATGGCATTATTGATGCAATCTTTACAACGAACCTTATCTATTCAAGACCGGGCCTTTTAGATAAGCCTTGGTATAAGCAGGTTGACATGTCAAAGTATATTGCTCTTATTATAAGCGAGCTTAACGCTGAGCGTTCAATCAGCACATTATTAAATCCAATCGGAAGAATTGAAAAGGTTCTTGATAAATATAAGAATATGGATTAATCCTTAGTTTTGGAGGGGAAATTATGAGATGTTTGTTTTGCGGTCACACAGAGAGTAAAGTTATAGACTCCCGTGCAACTGATGAAGGGGCAACAATCCGCCGCCGTCGCGAATGCTTGGAGTGCGGAAAGAGATTTACAACTTACGAAAAGATTGAAAGCATTCCGATTATCGTTGTAAAGAAAGACGGAACAAGAGAAAGCTTTGACAGAGATAAGATTATCAACGGTCTTGTCAGAGCCTGTGAAAAACGCCCGATTTCATTAAAGGATATTGAAGGCGTTGTTGAAGAAATCGAAACAAAGCTTTACAACCTTTTGGAGAAAGAAGTTTCCACCGAGAAAATCGGCGAAATGGTAATGGAAAGACTTCAAAAGCTTGACGATATTGCTTATGTAAGATTTGCCTCTGTTTACAGACAGTTTAAAGACATAAATTCCTTTATGGATGAACTTGCCAAAATCATAAATAAGTCTTGACAAATGGCGGGTTTTGTGCTAGTATATGTATAGAGTTTAATAGAAGACATCTTGAAGTGAGGCGTGAGCCTCACTTCTTTGCTTAATTAAACCAAAATCTCTTGGAGGTGAAAGGATGTATTCAAAAACAGAAAAAACAGTTCTTGATATGGCGACTCCGGTTGCTAAGGAGCAAGGTTGCTTTGTCTATGATGTTGAGTATGTCAAAGAAGGAAATTCCTGGTTCTTGCGTGTCTATGTTGACCGTGAAGGCGGAATAACCATTGACGAGTGCGAGGCGATAAGCCGTGAACTGAGCAGTATACTAGATAAGAATGACCCTATTTCAAATAACTATTTCCTTGAAGTTTCTTCTCCCGGAATTGAGAGAAAGCTAAGACAGGAAGAGCATTTCCGGATGTATAAAGGCGAGATGGTTGACATAGGTCTTTATAAGGCATATAACGGCTCAAAAAACCTTTGCGGAGAGCTTTTAGGACTTGACGGCGACGAAGTGTCAATTGACCTTGAAGGAGAAAAAATCAGTATTAAATTAAATGAAACTACTTATGTAAAGCTTCATTTTGAATTTTAAAATAGAAAGGTTAGTGTTTAAA
>JAFSBJ010000009.1 GCA_017437345.1 Clostridia bacterium
AACGCCGTTATAAAAGCTATGAATCATGAGTTTGTCAGCGATTTGAAATTTGCAAACGACATAGCTGAAAAAATTCATAATCTCGACAACGATGTTATAAGCGTTGAAGAAATTCAGAATCTTGTTGAAGTTGAGCTTATGAAATCACAGTATAAAAATGTGGCAAAAGCATACATACTCTATCGCGAAAAGAGAAACATTGCCAGAGGCAGAAAAACCTACGACACATATATGGGCATAGTAAACACAATCGCCAATGAAATCACCAAAGAAAATGCCAACATGAACACCGACACCCCCGCAGGTATGATGATGAAGTTTGCCAGCGAAACCTCAAAGCCATTCGTTCTGGATATGCTTTTAACCGACACAGCCAAGGACTATGTGAAAAGTAACTACATCCACATCCACGATGCCGACTACTATCCCACAAAATCCTTAACCTGTTTGCAGCATCCTCTCGACAGAATCTTGAAAGGCGGCTTCCACGCAGGCCACGGTTCATCAAGACCTGCCAAAAGAATTGAAACAGCAGCTATAATTGCCTGCATTTCAATGGAATCTGTTCAGAATGAGATGCACGGTGGTCAGGCAATTCCTGCCTTTGATTTCTATCTTGCACCATATGTGAGAACATCTTTTATTGAAGAGCTTGAAAAAATAGAAACACTTCAGGGTGTTGACCTTTCAAAATATAAAGAGATGCAATTTGCCGATTATGAAATAGTTGACTTAAAAGGTTTAGAGGGTGAAGAAAGATATTTCCGTCACGCAATGAACCAGACAGTAAACAGAGTTCATCAGGCAATGGAATCCTTTATCCATAATATGAATACAATCCATTCCAGAGGCGGTAACCAGGTTGTTTTCTCATCAATAAACTATGGAACCGACACCTCAGCCGAAGGAAGATGCATCATAAGAGAAATGCTCAATTCCACCCTTCGCGGAGTTGGCAATGGCGAAACACCTATTTTCCCGATTCAGATATGGAAAACCAAAACAGGTGTTAACTATCTTCCCGAAGATAAAAACTACGATCTCTATAAGCTTGCCTGCAAGGTTACAGCAAAGCGCTTCTTCCCCAACTTTGTAAACCTTGATGCCAGCTTCAATCAGCACGAAAAATGGAGAGCTGATGATCCTAAAAGATACAGATACGAGGTTGCCACAATGGGTTGCAGAACAAGAGTTTTTGAAAACCGCCATGGAGAAAAAACCTCTATCGGCAGAGGTAACCTTTCATTTACAACAGTAAACATCGTAAAGCTCGCCCTTGAGTGCATGGGAATAGAAGATTATGATGCAAAAATAAAAGAATTCTTCAGAAAGCTCGACAGATGCGTGGATGTTGCCGCAGATCAGCTTTACGACAGATACTCCTTCCAGAGAACTGCTCTTAAAAAACAGTTCCCCATGCTTATGGACGGAATGTGGGAAGACAGCGAAGAATTAAGATATGACGAACCTGTTAAAAATGTTATAAAAACAGGAACCTTAGGTATTGGCTTTATCGGTCTTGCAGAAACCCTTATTGCCCTTACAGGCAAGCACCACGGTGAAAGCGAAGAATCCCAGAAGCTCGGTCTTGAAATCATCACTCATATGAGAGACAGAATAAATGAAATCGCAGCCGACAGAAACCTTAACTATTCTCTTTTAGCAACTCCTGCAGAGGGCCTTAGCGGAAAATTTACCAAAAAAGACAGAGAACAGTTTGGTATGATAAAGGATATCACCGATAAAGAATACTATACCAACAGCTCCCATGTTCCCGTGTGGTATAAATGCTCCGTTGAACACAAAGCAAGAATCGAAGCTCCCTACCACGACTTAGAGCGCGGCGGTCATATATTCTATGTTGAATTAGACGGTGACGCAACTCACAACCCCGACTGCATTATGCAGACTGTGGATTTAATGCATAAATACAACATCGGCTATGGCTCAGTTAACCACACAAGAAACAGATGTCTTGACTGCGGCTTTGAAAATGCCGACAAGGATATGGAAACCTGCCCCAAATGCGGCGGCACATCCATCGACACCATCCAGAGAATAACAGGCTATCTTGTTGGTAGCGTTAACAACTGGAACAGTGCAAAAAAAGCAGAGTTAAAGGACAGGGTGACACATGAGGTCTGATTGGAGAGAAATCGAGATACAGATGATGAACATTTTAAATTCTTCATCTGTTGACGGAACAGGATTTCGCGATGTGCTTTTTGTAAGCGGATGCCCTCATCATTGTGATGGGTGCCACAATATGCAAACCTGGGATTACCACGCAGGCGTGAGAGTATCTCTGGGGGAAGTGTATGACAAGCTCACAGAAAGCTCCATAACAAATATAACAATATCCGGCGGAGAACCATTTGAGCAGGTTGAGCCGCTTTATGAACTGGTTTGTGCAATAAAGGAAAACACAAATAAAACCATCTGGATTTATTCCGGCTATACCTATGAAAACATTCTCTACGATAAAAATAAGCTTCGTCTTTTGGAATTATGCGATGTTCTTGTTGACGGAAGATTTGAAAAGGACAATACCGAACTGAACCTAAGGTTTAAAGGCTCTCTTAATCAGAGAATTATAGACATAAAAAAATCCCTCAGCGAGGGCGAAGTTGTTCTTGCCGATCTTAGTATGTAACACTTTACAAATTTAAAAATATAATATATAATAAAACTATCTTCGGGGCGAGGTGCAATTCCTCACCGGCGGTAAAGCCCGCGAGTCGAAAAGACTGATCCGGTTAAATTCCGGAGCCGACGGTATAGTCCGGATGAAAGAAGATAAAATGTTTGTTTTTTGCCCCGCAGTTTTTCTGCGGGGTTTTCTTTTTTGCAAAAATAATATAGGAGCTGATTTTATGAAAACCAACACAAGAAACATAGCCCTCTCAGGCATCCTTTGCGCCCTTGCCTACATCGTGATGCTCATATCAAAAATAATTCCGGAGGTATCGGGCTTTTTGCAGCTTGATTTAAAGGATGTAATAATTGTATCAGGCGGATTTATAATGGGACCATGGCATGCTTTTATAATTTCTGCAGTTGTGTCTTTTATTGAGTTTTTAACAGTCAGTAGCACAGGCATTATCGGAATGATAATGAATATAGTCTCCACAGCTGCCTTTTGCTGTGTGGCAGCAGGAATATATAAAGCTAATCGCAGCTTTAAGGGTGCAATCTGCGGTCTTGGTTTGGCAGTTATATCTCTCACCATAATTATGCTTTTGTGGAATTATTATATAACCCCACTCTATATGAAGGTTCCAAGAGAAGCCATAAAGGCGATGCTTCTTCCTGTGTTTCTGCCATTTAATGCTGTAAAAGGTCTTATAAATTCATCTCTTACCCTTATTTTATATCGCCCCCTGACAGATGCTCTTTCCAAAACCGGATTTATTAAAAGAAATGATGGAGAAGGCAAAAAAAGACTTATGGCACTCCCCCTTATAACAGGGCTAATCGTGCTTGCCTGCTGTATTCCATACTTTCTCCACCTTCTGGGCATACTCTGAAAAATATTGATTTCTTCGACAGATTATGGTAAAATATGAAAGGTTTTTTAAATTTAAAATATAAAAGGAGGAAAACAAAATGTGGATTATCGCGATAATAGCAATGCTCTGCTGGAGCGGATCTGATATTTTCAGTAAAATCGGATCAAAACAGGAAGATAAGTTAAGTCACTATAAGGTCGGCATTGCAGTAGGTCTCATAATGGGCATACATGCAATATATGAAGTAGCTATAGGCGGAGTTCCCTTGTCTTTCTCCGATATTATAGCATATCTGCCTGCTTCAGCCTTCTACATCATCTCAATGGTTGTTGGCTATGTGGGCTTAAGATACATAGAGCTTTCCATTTCATCCCCCATCTGCAATGGTTCAGGTGCTGTAACAGCAATAATGTGTATGCTTGTTTTCGGTGTTACCTTTAATCCCGATTATGACGGTAATGCAGTATTTTTAAATGGTCCCATCATTGCAGGTATTGCCTTTATAGTTATAGGAATAATAGCCCTTGGCTTTATCGACAATATGGAAAATGACGATTTAAGAAGGGAAAGACAGTTAAAGGCATCGAGAAAATACACCAAAAGCTTCTGGGCAATTTTTCTCCCTGTTCTTTATTGTATCCTTGATTCCTGCGGAACCTTTGTTGACACTCTCATTGCCGATAGCTATGTTGAAAAATTGGGCGATGAGCTTTTAGCAGGAGATATATTAAACACAGCCTATGAATTTACATGGCTTCTTATAGCTATTGTCTTTGCAATCTATGTTTATATTATTAAAAAAGACAAAGTGGATAAAAAATATGATGGCACAAAGCTTCTTGGCGGTATCTGCGAAACAGTTGGCCAGGTATTTTATATGATGGTTATAGTTGCAGGCTATGTGCCGGGCTATGTAATCATTTCGGCTTATTGCGCAGTTTCCATGGTATGGGGCAGAATTTTCCTCAAAGAAAAGCTCTCTGCCAAGCACTATGCGGCTCTTGCCCTTGCTTTTGCCGGAATTATAATTCTTGGAATTTATGATGTGTAATAGAATATAAATCAATAAAAATATCGCAAAATCTGATTTAAAAAACCACATTCCTCTGCTTATTTTGATAGGCAGAGGATTATTTTTTGTAAATTTAAAGATTTATGTCTTTTTTAAACGATGGAAAATGTTTCCTATTTTGGTTTTTTGGTGGTATTCTTTAATCACAGGAATATTAATCCAAATACTACCGCAAAAGAGGAGGCATAATATGCAACTTATAAAAAAACAAAACATAGCATCCTGGTTTATCAGCGAAATCGAAGAAAGAAAAGAAGAGAAGCTGAAAAAAGAACAGCAAAAAAACATATGCTATATCCCCGTTCACGCCATTTCTCCAAATCCTTATCAGCCCAGACGGACCTACAATGAAGAAAGCCTTCTGGAGCTAGCTGCTTCAATAAAGCAATATGGGGTTTTGCAGCCTATAAGCGTCAGAAGGATTTTTACGGGTGACTATGAGCTTATTGCAGGAGAGCGAAGACTCAGAGCCTGCAAAATGGCAGGAATACTCAAAATTCCTGCAATAATATGCAATTTGAATGACAACGAAAGCGCTGTAGTTTCTTTGGTGGAAAACATTCAAAGGGAAAACCTTAGCTTTATGGAAGAAGCTGAAAGCTACAGAAATCTTTTGTATAACCACGGTCTCACCCAGGAGGAGCTGGCTCTTTACCTTGGAAAAACTCAATCCTGCATAGCAAATAAGGTAAGGCTTTTAAAGCTTTCAAAGCTTGTGAGAGAAATTATAGCCGACCACAAGCTCACCGAGCGCCACGCAAGAGCTCTTATCCGTCTTGAAACAGAAGAAGAACAGCTTTCTGCTCTTGAAAAAATAACCAAAAGGGCATTAAATGTTCAGCAGACAGACGAGCTTATAGACTCCATTATAGAAGAAAAAAACAGAGGCGAAAAAATCCCCGAAACCATAATAAAAACAACAAGCTCAAACACAGTCCGCCTTTTTTCAAATACTCTGCGCCACGCAATAGATTTAATGCATCGCCACGGCATAAATGCAAAATCACAAAAAAATGAATATGCCGACAGGATAGAGTATGTTATAAGCATTGAAAAGGAGAGTGCGCCATATAGCTTTGATGCATAATTTATGAATATTATACATAATGTCCGTATATTTATTCATTAATCTTACTGAAAAACACATACAAAGAGCATATTCGTATTGACAGTATTTGTTTTGTGTGGTAAACTTTATCTACAATTTAAGATCGCTTGCGGTCTTTCAAAAATCGGAGGAGATTAAAATGAAAAAGTTTTTTAAATTGGCAGCACTCTTAATGGCAGTGCTCATGGTTGTTCTTTCATTTGCAGCTTGCACAAGCGAAGAAGCAGATGTAGAAGGCAAAAAGGTTCTCAAAATGGGAACAAACGCAGCTTTCCCGCCCTATGAATTCAAAGAAGGCGAAAAATTTGTTGGTATTGATGTTGAAATTGCTCAGGCAATTGCAGCAGAGCTTGGCTGTGAACTTGAAATAGTTGATATGGAATTTGATTCTATCATCACAGCAGTTAACCAGGGCGAAGTTGATTTCGGTATGGCTGGTATGACAGTTACCGAAGAAAGATTAAAAGAAGTTGACTTTACATCAAGCTATGCAACAGGCGTTCAGTCTGTTATCGTTGCCCAGGGTTCCGAAATCAAATCTATTGATGACCTTACCGGCAAAAAGATTGGTGTTCAGCTTGGAACAACAGGTGACATCTATGCTTCAGACGACTATGGCGCAGAAAATGTTATCAAATATGGTAAAGGCGCAGATGCAGTTATCGCTCTTAAAGGCGGAGATGTAGATGCAGTTATCATTGATAACGAACCTGCAAAAGCATTTGTTGCTGAAAATGAAGGTCTTGAAATCCTCGGCACAGAATATGCTGTTGAAGACTATGCTATCGCAATCAAAAAAGGAAATGCCCTTCTTGATGAAATCAATGCAGCTCTTGAAAAACTCACAGGCGAAGGCAAGATTGACGAAATTATTTCTAAATATATTAAAGCAGAATAATTTATTTTCGGTGATGTAAAAATAGTCCGGAATGCAAAAGGCAATAATCAAGTCATATAAAAAGTAAGAATGTGCTTTGGTTTAATAAATGTTAATATATGTTGAAAAATATCATTTAAGATATTTTTCTTCGATATTATGCCTTTTGCTTTTGGCAAACTTCACCGCTCGCAGTACTTTAGTACAGCTTCGGGCTACCGTGCCGAGCGTGGAAAACTCACGCTCGGCATTCAGTTTCCCAAATCCAAACAATTTTTCCCATCACCATGGGAGCTTCATTGTTTTAAACCGCTATTTAAAAGGCAGAAAAATCTGCTTTTTAAATAGCGGCTTAATGTGTTTATAAACAAAAGAAAGGCGGATACATAATGAAATCAAATAAAATATGGGCTGTTGTTGTGGCAATTGTAATAGCAGTGGCAGCTATAGCCGGCATTTCTGTCTATATCAATAGCTCAATGACTGCATCCGAAATAAGCCTTGCAGATGCTGAAAGCTTTGTTAATAGTGAGTACGATGCTCTGGCAACCACAAAAGCACTAAAGCTTGTGGCTTCAAAAAATAAAATAAAGGTAAATAGTATTTCCTATGGAGATAAAAAGGATATTATCCTTGATTGTGAGCTTGAAACCTTGGATGTTCACTCCGTTATTTCACCAAACTATAATATGTTTCTTTCATCAGATGAAAAGAAAGCAAATGGAACAATGTTTAAATCAGCTCTTGATTTCAAAATGGAATTTGAAAATAAGGTGACAGAGCTTATTGAAACAGCTCCCGTTATTTCATCAGATGTAAAAATTATACTGTGCGAAATGAAAGACGGTCTTGTTTTATATGCTGATGAAAAATCTGCCGATGCTGTGTTTGGCGGAGCATTAACCATTGAAAAAGAGGTTTCAGAAATAAAAACTGTTACCGACGAAAGAGGAAGACAGAAAAAGATTGAATCGGGCAATGTTAATAAAGGCTTAATCAACAACTTCTCTTTTAAATATGACAGCGAAATGCCCGACACCTCAAACTTTGCAGTTAAAATCTGGAACAGCATAAAAAGAAGCTTCGTTAAAAACTTTATAGACCATGGCAGATGGAAAACCATCATAACAGGTCTCTGGGTTACTATAAAACTTACAGTTTGCGCTCTTTTAATTGGTATTGCATTAGGCTTTATGGTGGCATTTGTAAGATGCACAAGAATTAAAAATCCAAAGAGCGGAATTGTTATTAAAATTTTAGATAAAATCTGTGGAATATATCTCACAATAACAAGGGGAACTCCGGTTGTTGTTCAGATAATGATTATCTATTTTGTTATCTTTATGCCTCTTGGCGTTGACAAATTCCTGGCGGCGGTAATCTGCTTCGGTCTCAATTCGGGAGCCTATGTGGCAGAGATTGTCCGCGGCGGCATAATGAGCATAGACCAGGGGCAAACAGAAGCCGGCAGAAGCCTTGGCTTTGGCTACATGGCAACAATGTGGCACATTGTTTTCCCTCAGGCATTTAAAGCAGTTCTTCCTGCTCTTGCCAATGAGTTTGTTGTGCTTTTAAAAGAAACCTCAATCGCATTCTATATTGGTCTTGGCGACCTTATGTATGCAGGAAATGCCATAAGAGCTGCCACCTATAGTGCTTTTATGCCCCTTGTGGCGGTTGCAATTATCTACCTTATAATGGTTCTTGCACTTTCAAAGCTTGTAAGTATTCTGGAAAGGAGACTGAGAAACAGTGAACGATAATATAATAATAAAAACCGAAAATCTTTCCAAATGCTTTAAAGACACTATCCATGCCCTCAGAGATGTCAATACCCAGATTAAAAGAGGCGAGGTTGTTGTAATTATCGGTCCTTCGGGAAGCGGTAAGTCAACCTTCCTGCGCTCACTAAATCTTCTGGAAGAACCCACAAACGGTCATATATATTTTGAAGGCACCGATATTTTAGACCCAAAAACGGATATAAACCTTATGCGCAGAAAAATGGGAATGGTTTTCCAGCAGTTTAATCTTTTCCCTCATAAAACAGTTTTGCAGAATATGACCTTGGCTCCCATAAAGCTTCTAAAAATTTCAAAGGAAGAAGCAGAAGAAAAGGCATTAAAGCTTCTTGAAAGAGTTGGTCGTGCCGACAGAGCAAGTGCATATCCTTCTCAGCTTTCCGGCGGACAGAAGCAAAGGGTGGCAATAGTAAGAGCCCTTGCAATGAATCCCGATGTTATGCTTTTCGATGAACCCACATCTGCCCTTGACCCTGAAATGGTAGGGGAGGTTCTTGATGTTATGAAGCAGCTAGCAAAAGAAGGAATGACAATGGTTGTTGTTACCCATGAAATGGGCTTTGCAAAAGAAGTTGCCGACAGGGTTATATTTATGTGTGACGGTGCAATAGAAGAAGAAGGCCTTCCTCAGGAGATTTTTTCAAATCCAAAAGGGGAGAGGACTAAGCAGTTCCTGCAAAGCATACTATAAAAGGGAATGTAAAAATGCTCAGGAACACAAAAGGCACGGATTAAGCATTAATAAATATTGAAGTAATTGCGATATTTTAATATATTCAAAAGGTAGAAACCTATCAAAGCTTTTGATAGGTTTCTTTTTGTGTGCCTTTTGTTATCGCCAAATCTCACCCTCGCAGTACTTTAGTACAGCTTCGGGTAACCCGATGGTTCGATTTGACGATTCCAAAGCATTTTTCCTATCCCCTTTACCATTAGCAAAAAAATGCTATGTAAAAACTTAGGTTTTTACATAGCATTTTTGAGTTAATTTAATTAAGTCTTGTCTGCATCGACACAGCCTTCCCCAAAACAATAACATTCTGACATTCTTCTCCGGTAAACACCATAGGCTTATATGCCGGATTTTCAGGCACAAGCATAATCCCGTTTTCAATGTAGTAAACTCTTTTGAGTGTTGCTTCATCGCCAATCACAACAGCGGCAATCTCTCCGTTTTCCACAACGCTCTGACGCCTTATGGTAACAATATCTCCTTCAAAAATTCTTGCGTTTATCATGCTGTCGCCTTTTGCCACAACACAAAAATCTCCGTTAACGATATTTCCGCTCAGGGTTTCAATGTCAAAATCTGTGTTACATTCAATAGGGGAGCCGCAGGCAATATTTCCATACATAGGCATCTGGGTTTCGTGAAGCTGAGTTATATTTTTGATTATTGCTTTTGGCTTTTCTTCTATTCCGTTGAGATAATCAAGGGAAACACCAAGAGCATTTGCTATGCATTTTAATGTTTCAATATGAGGGCATTGCTTTGAACATTCCCATTTACTGAGCATCACCCTGTCGGCTTTTAAATTATATTCCTTTTTTAATATATCAATAAATTCGCTCTGAGTATATCCAGCCTGTTTTCTGAGATCGCGGATCCTTTCACCGAGAGTTTTCATCTTGTTTCTCCTTTCATTTCCTTGTTATGTAACCATTCTAACACATAATTTCAAAAAAATCAAGAAAAATTTAAAAAATGTGTTGACAAAGACACAAAATTGTGTTAACATAAATGTGTCGATACCGAAACATTACCTATCGACATCATTGTGCGGAATGAAAGGAAGTGTCTTTTATGAAACAAATCGTAAATCAGTTTATCCACAGTGACAAAGTCCTCTTTGCCCTTTGCATAGGAATGTATGTTGTAGGGTGTATGATAGAGGCAGGATTTTAGGAGGTATAATGATACAAACAAAAATTTGTCCCTATTGCAGCAGTTCTTTTTCAAGCGAGGTAAATGCACGCAAGTATTGTAGCCAGAGGTGTGCAGGTCTTGCATTGAAAAAGCGTCGCGGAAAAATCAAGCGTTGCCTGTGCCAGTGGTGCGGACAAGTTTTTACGGCAAAGCGTAAAAAGAAATTCTGTGATTTTAACTGCCAGAGCACCTATATGAAAAAACTCGGCCAAATACAAAAGACGGTAATTAAAATCCCCGTTAAGATTACCTTAAATGATGCTGCCCGACAATCAAAAGAAGAAGGCATAACATATGGAAGATATGTAAGCCTTAAAAGAATATAACAAGGGGGATCAGATATGAGCATCGACTATTTGATTTGTCCTTTCTATGAATATGAAAAAAACGGTGTTCTTCATTGTGAAAATAAAACCATCGTTTTTCCCGGAAGAAGCGACCGGATGGAGTGGCTCAAAACTCATTGCGGAAGCTGGAACTATAAAATCTGCAAGCTTTATGCAGAGCAGATTAAAAAGTATAGCGACGCTGATTGACAATCGGCCTTTTTATGTGATAAAATTTTATCATATTAAATATGTCAAAGCGAGATGACAATCAGTGAAAAAAACAGGAATACTTTTAATAATCTTAATATTTTTAAATTTCTTTTCCCTTGGTGCATTTGCCGATGATGGTATCTGCGTAATGTATAGGGGAGAGAAAATAGAATTTGATGTTGCTCCCTATTATTCCAATGGAAGAATAATGGCTCCTGTGAGAGCTGTCCATGAAGCCCTTGGAGCGCAGGTCAGCTGGGATGATGCATCCCAGACCGCCACATCAGATTTAAACGGATTAAGCCTTAAAATGACTCTTGGTGACAGCAGATATTTTGTGAATGAAGCTCCGTATGCAATGGATGCCGCAGTCGAAAAGAAATCCGATAGAATCTTTGCTCCGGTAAGATATGTTGCCCAGGGCTTCGGCAAAAAAATAAGCTACCATGATTACAGCCGGACTGCAGTTATTTCTGATGATAAAGAGTATGGCTGGTATACTTATCTAACAGAGCCTGTACCCGATTTTTCCTGTGTGCAGGGTGCAGAGCTTGTGTCGGAAACGGTTTTATCCGATGGCACAAGAGAATATTTTTACACAGCGTCTGAAAATTCTCTTTCCGAGTATCTCAACTGTCTTCAGCTTGATTTTGCAATGGAGCCTTATGGGATGGATTATGTGGCAGGAGGAGTTAGTTATATCTATTCTAAAGACGATATGCTTGTTAGCATAACAGAGCTTATATCCGATGATGAGAGGAAAATAAAGCTTATTCCCGATGCCTATGGCAGCCATACAGTGGCAGATGAGACTATTCGGGATAATGAATCCAAAAAAGATGAAGCCGAAAACCCTCTGCCGGAAATATTGCCCCAGGCACCATTAGATGAAATTCCGCCTGAAAAACCCGGAGATTCTGCTGAAGAAAAACCGTCTGAAAAAAGCATAAGCTATGATGATGTGGACTATGGCAAAATCACAAATTCAAAGCTTTTAGAACAATACACAAACGAAGGCAAAACATTTTATGTTTATTCCTATGATATTTTTTCCGAAAGCTATTACGAAAGCTACATAGAGTCTCAGGGATGGTCTTTTTATGATTTCCGCTTTGATATAGATAGCTTCAGTAACTCAAAATATTGGGTTAAGGGAGAAAATATGATATGTGTATCTATTAATCATATGTATAATGTAGTTATAATCTGCGTTATGTAAAAGGGATTGTAAAAAAAGTCCGGAACGCAAAAAGGCGAAAATGAAACCAACATAAGAGTAAAGTGTGCTTGTAAATCCTCAAATTTTGCTTTATAGGTTGAAAAACATCATTTTTAAGATGTTTTTCTTCCATTATATGCCTTTTTGCTATAAGCAAATCTCACCACTCGCAGTACTTTTGTACAGCGTCGGGCTATCGCTCAAAGCAAGAAATAATCTTGCTTTGAGTTCGATTTACTCATTCCGAATC